>CAITMP010000379.1 GCA_903893525.1 uncultured Acidobacteriia bacterium
CTTCGGGCTGTCTCAAAGTGCTTGACATGTTCCGGTCCGCCATCACAATTAGCGTCACAGGCACCGACTGAGCTACCCCGCCCACATTGACAACCACCCGCCCAGTATACGTTCCTGCCGCTACATGCGCCGTCGCTACCGTCAGCGTCTCCAACACAGTTCCCGACGGCGGTACGGGATTCTGGGTGATGGATGCATTAACCCCGGCAGGTAACCCGCTAAGGCTCACACTCGGTGTTCCCGAAACCGCCGATCCCGCGCTCAACGTGAGGTTTGTCCCGGCTGCGGTGTCCGAAGTGGCCACTCTGATGGTCGGAATCGCCTGGGGGGTCACAGTCAAGGCCTGGTTTGACTGTCCGATATTGATCGTGACCGTCACGACGCCTGCCAAATTCCAGTGGTCATCACCCGTCTGACTGGCATTGATGTAGCAGATTCCAACCGAAAGCGGCACGAGGAAATTGTAGCCGCCTGCGGATGCGATTCCGCAGACAGGGGGTCCTGGGGGCGAAGCCACAGCGAACTCAACCGCGAGCCCGGATCTTGACGTTGCTGTCAGGAGGACTGAATTGTTTCCGATAGCCACACTGCCCGGTGCCGCAAACGTGATTGTTTGTGTTCCCTTCGACACTGAGAGACTCCTCGCCGCCATCGTGGGCAGGTAATTCCCGTTGCCCGCCTGGGACGCCTGGACTGTGCAGGTTCCGACACCCACTATGCTCACCGTGGTCACCGAAACCGTGCAAACCGCCGCAGTCGTGGATGAGAAACTGACCGCCAGTCCCGACGAAGCCGTAGCCGAAACCGCGAACGCCCCGCTGCCGAAAGACCGGTCCGGCAACTGCCCGAAAGTGATCGTCTGGCTAGCCGCAACCACGGTGAACGAAACCCCATTGCTTGCAACCCCGCCCACCGTCACCACCATATTCCCGCTCGTCGCCCCCACCGGCACCGGCACCGTGATCGCCGTAGTACTCCAACCCGTCAGCACCGCCGCCACCCCGTTGAACGCCACCGAACTCCCAACCGCCGAAGCCCCGAAGTTCACCCCCGAAATGGTCACCACCGTCCCGACCGGCCCCGACGCCGGCGCCAGCCCGCTGACCACCGGCACCGCCGCGCCCCAATACCCCAGAGTCTGCCCGTTGCCGCCCCGCCCCTGCGCGTCGAATGCCGACAACCACACCCCCAGCGGCTCCTGCGCCACCGCCGCCGCGTCCAGCGACACCGCCAAATCCAAATACAAATCCGTGTGCCCCGGCGTGTTGGGGTCCGGGTCCGCCACCGCCGGATTCGGGTCCGCGTGCATCGCCGACCGGCTCAAATCCACCCAGCACTTCCCCGCCGCCCCGATCATGCCCGCGCTCCCCAGGTCCCCGGCCCCGGCGAGCGTCGGCACCCCGTTCGCGAGTGAATAGAGCTGCAGGCTCCCCGGCGGCCCCGCAATGAAATAGCACGGCGTGTTCCCGGACCCAGCCGCAGGCGTCAACCCGCCCTGCATCCAGTCCACCGATGTGTACCCGTTCCCGTCCGTGACCTTGAAATGCAGCACCTGGCTGGAAACCCCGGCAGCCACCGAAGACACCAACGACAACGCCGGCGGGGCAGAACTCAGTTCGGCATACGCCCCCCAAGTCGCCAGACCCGCCGCGTAGTTTAAATCCACATTCGAAGCCGTATCCACCACGTACACATTCTGAGTCCCCACCGCCGAGGGCCGCAGCGTCAGCGCCAGGTTCAACGTAACCCCCGCCGTGGCGCTCGCCGGATTGAACACCGCCGAACTCGCCCCCACGTCCAGCCTGCACCGCACCCCGTTTGCCACCACGCCCGCCGTGCCGAGCGCGTAGGAAACCGCCGCCCCACTGTTTATGAAATAGAAGCTGTTGTGCGCTGCGTCGTACTCCATCTGGCACGAGTAGTAACCCCCGCCCCACTGGTTGTTGACCACGATGCTCGTGGTCCCCAGCGCCCCCGGCCCATTCGGACCTCCCAGCTTTACTACCAGTGTCTGCGCCGCCGCCGATGGCAAAGCCCCGTTCGTCAAAGCGTTCCCCAGCGCCGCCGTCGTGCCCCCCGATACCCAAGCCGCCTCGCTGACAGCAATCGTCGCCGACCCGCCCGCATTCGAAACCACAATCGTCCCGTTCCTCGCCGAACTTCCCGCCGCATTTGCTGACACCGAATACCGCAACGGCCCGCTCCCGGTCCCGCCCGTATCCAGCAAGCTGATCCAGTTGGCCGCCGTCGTTGCGCTCCAAGCCGCCCCCGCAGCCACCGTAACCTGCGCCGAAACCGGATTCCCCGCAGCAATCCCGCCCGCCAGCACCGTTTGCGATGCGGGCGAAACCACCGGCACCGACTGCCCCAACGCCGCCGCTGTCAACCAAGCACCAACGGCAGCGGCCCGTCCCCAAGCCGCCCACCCCCAAGCCATTTACGGCTTCCTCCCTGTCGCATGGAACGTGAACGAAGGCCCTTGCGCGCTTGCCGACGGCTGCACCACCACCTCGCTGTGGCCCTGTTGCGGCACCGCCCCGCGCTTGTCGTCATCCATCGCCACTTGCGCGCTCTGGACAACCATCCGCACCGGAAAGTCGGTCGGGATCACCAGTTCATACGTCGATCCGCCCGCGTCCTTCACCTCGCGGGCAGGATGGAAGATCCCCGACATGTCGAAGCCCCCCACCAGCACGTGCGGGGTGACCGTGTCCCCCGCCTTCCTCGAAAGATTCCGTCCCGGATCGTTCACCCGGACGGACAGCGTCGTCGCCTTCTTCAACTGGATGTCCGCCGTGGCCGACTGTGCGCCCGCCACCGCAACCACCGAATGGAAGTCTGGCCACAGGCAATGGTCCACCACCGTTCCGCCCCGGTCGCTCGCGCAGACCCGGTACGTTCCCGCCGGAAGGCCCGTCACCGCGTACGTGCCGTCCTTGGCGGTGATGGCTTTGGTGCTGAATGCGGGTCCTTGGCCCACACGGTAGACGTTCACCACTGTTCCCGCGAACACTGCGCCTCCGATCTGCGCTGTCACCCTGCCTTGGATTTGGCCAGTGCTTTGCCCGGCACACGGTGCCATTGCCAGCAAACAGGCATGGAAAATGGAGCAGGCGCGCGCAGCGCGCTCGGAATGAAGCCGGAAATTGCGGATGGAACGTGTTGACATGTGGATGCGACTCGAACTGATTTATGATCTGCCTGTTGATGCTGCATGCATTGGATTACGTTGTCAATGGAGATTTATAGTATAAAAAATTACGTTTCCTTTTCAATGTGTCAAACATGAGACAATCCTCCCCATGCAGCCGAGTCTTTTCCAGTGTGCAATCTCCTCAGTCTGTGCCAAGCCCGCCAGCCAAGCCGCCTCCGTCCCGCTCCACCTTCCTGAGCCATCGGCACTGACACGGTCACAACTTTTTACACCCAACCAGTATTTCCCGCAAGCCACACATTGCAAAGCTTCAACTCACCTTCCGCACACGCCGTTTCCAATCCCCGTAGTTCGTTTTCCACCCCCTCGCCCGCTACAATCGCCGCGCGATGGAAAACTTGACCCATACCACTGAAACCTCTCCCGAAACCGCTGCACCCAAGCCAGGCTCCCAAGCTCAGATTGACGCCTCCCCTGCGAATCGGGCGGCCAAAAACTCCCGCCGCCACGGCCTTCTCGGCCGTCTCACGGTCATGGAAACCGAGCGCTCCGAGGCCTTCATCGACCTCTGCACCGACCTCTACGAAAAATTCCAGCCGCTCGACGAGCACGAGCGCAACCTCGTCGACACCATGATCATCGCCATTTGGCGCCGCACCCGCGCCCTCGGCATGGAATCCGCCGGCCTCTCCCACATCATCCGCAAGCAGCACGCCCTGACCATCCAGAGCCTCCCGCCCGGAGTGCCGATATACGAAAACGACACGCACTCCCTCGCCTTCAAGGCCCTCGTCAACAATTCCACCGAGCAGCGCGTCCTCGACCTCCTCCACCGCTACGAGGTCCGCCACACCCGCGCCTACGACCGCGCCCTCAAGAGCCTCCTCGCCTACCGCAAATCC
>CAITMP010000380.1 GCA_903893525.1 uncultured Acidobacteriia bacterium
CGCACATCGGCTGGATCACTTCGAAGAAGAACTTCCCCACCGACTACAGCAAGATCACCGACCTCGCGAAATACCCCGAGCTCGTGTTCTTGAATCGTTTCGACATCCTCATCCCCGTGCTTGCGGGCGGCGGCCTCTACGGAGTGGGCGCGTGGCTGGCGGCCCACCGGTCTGCGCAGTGTTACCGCGACCACGCTTGGGGAAACGGCGACTTCATTCACGGATGCCGTCCTGGTCAATATCACCGCCCCATCGGGGATGACGATCACACCGACTTCGGCCCAGCAGGGGACCACGCTGAACGTGCAAGTCCAAGGCATCGGCACAAATTGGGCTCCCGGCGTGACCACCGCATCCTTCGGTTCCAATAACGGACTGACAATTACCGGTCTGACTGTCAACGCAGCCACCCAGCAGGCCACCTTTACCCTGACTGTGGACGGAAAGGCGTACATCACGCAGCCCTTCGCCCCGCCCCTCCCCTACGACTTGACGATGACGACCCAGGTAGGTGCAACCGTTTCGAAGGATGTGCTGAAAAATGCGTTTTCCATTGCTCGAGGCGCGGCAATCATCACCAGCGTGACCCCTTCCGTGGGCAAGCAGAGCAGCACCGTCAGCGTCAACATCGTCGGACAAAATACAAATTTCGTGAACGGCGTCACTCAGGCCATGATGGTGCAGGGCAGTTGCCTCTCTTCCTGGTCGCTGCAGCCCGATGTGAATGTAGCCAACGTTACGGTATCCAGCCTGACCACGGCCACCCTTTCGGTTGCCATCGGTCCGGACGCGCCCACCGGCCTCCGCAGCTTGTGCCTGTTCACACAGGGCGAGATTGCGGTCTTTGCCAACGCTTTCACGGTGTTGCCCGGGACCCCGACTCTGAACAGCGTGTCGCCCGTGAGTGCGCAGCAAGGGCAAACGCTGAATCTAACGCTCACCGGGCAGTTCAGCAACTTTGGGGTCAACTCCACCATCACCTACGGCCCGGGGATTGTCCCCCAGGGGCCCGTTGTGAAGAATCCCGGACAGAGCCTCAGCCAGCTGGTCCGCGTGGATCCGCTGGCCTATACCGGCGGACGCACCGTTACGGTGACCACCGGTTCCGAGATTGTCTCGGCCAACCTGTTCAGCGTGACTCCCGGCGGTGCCATTATCACCGATGTTTCGCCGTCCTCGGCCAGCGCGGGCACCCAGAACCTCTTTCTGACCATCACAGGCAACGGCACCCACTGGGCCCAAGGGGAGACGCAATTCCAGCTCACCGGCGACGGAATCACGATTAACGGGATGCAGACCACTGCGAACTCGGCGGTGGTGGACATCTCGATCGCCCCCAACGCCACGCCGGGCGTCCGCTCGATCTACATGGCGACGGAGGGTGAAACCCTGTCCAAGATCGGCAGTTTTGTCGTGACGGGAGGGATTCCGGCCATCACCTGCATTTCCCCGCGGACCTTGGTGCAGGGCCAGAACGCAGTCAACATGCAGCTCTGCGGCACGCTCACCAGCTGGACCCAG
>CAITMP010000381.1 GCA_903893525.1 uncultured Acidobacteriia bacterium
AACCTCATGGCCTACCTGAAAACTCTCTAATCATTCCCAGAAAATACAACGGGCCTCCGGGACTTGATTGTCCCGGAGGCCCTTTGTATTTCTCTGGCCCGTCTAAGCCTTCGAGGCCGCGATCTCAAGCGCCTTCTTGAGGATCATGTCCTCGTTCGACTTCTTGGGTGCTGCCGCTGCAGGTACCGCATCCGCCGAATCGTCTTCCGGGTCGTTGGCGCTCTGCTCGGTGTCCAATACCTTTTCGTCCGGTACGACGCCCGTGTCCTGGATGGCCTTGCCGTCGGGGCCGTAGTACTTGGCCACCGAGAGGATGATCGCGCTGCCATCGTCCATGGTGATCGGACGGCGGATGGATGCATCGCCGAAAGTGGGTTCGCCGACCACGGTGGCGCGCTTGTTCTTCTGCAGGCCGTTTGCAGCGACCTCGGCTGCTGCGGCTGTTCCCCGGCTTGTCAGAACGACCAGAGGCAATCCTGAAACGGACTTCTTCTCGTCCGCAACATAATTTTTGCGGGGATACTTCTGGCCCTCCGCGTAGGCGATGGTGCCCTTGCCGAGGAATAGGTTCGCAAGCTCCACGCCATCCTCAGGCTCGCCCGTAGCGCATTGGCGGAGGTCCAGGATCAACTTCTTCGCGCCCTTCTGCTGCAACGCGGTGGCGGCGGCGGAAACCTCTTTGACGCGGGCACTGTTCAGGCCGGCTGCCTTGATGTAGCCGATGTCACCCGGCATGATCTTCGATTCAACCGCCGGGATCGTGATGACCGCGCGTGCCATGGTCAGTTTCTGGGGCTCCGGCTTGCGGCGCAGAACGGAGAACTCTATGGTCGAGCCCGGTTCGCCCCGGAGCAGGAGACTGGCGTAGGCAAGCGGCATGTCGCGGGTGGCGACACCCTTTACCGATTCCAGAAAGTCATTGGTAGTCAAACCGGCCTTATCGGCTGGGGAGCCCGGCACCACGGCCACAATCGTGATGTAGCCAAACTTCTTGGCCAGGATCATCCCGAGATCACCCTTGTAGGAATCGAAGTTCTGGAGATATTCCTTGTACTGGGTGGCGTTCAGAAAGCTGGCATAGGGGTCGATCGCCTCCAGCATACCCGTCATGGCGCCGAGCGTCACGCTGCTCATGTCCGGTTCTTCCACATACTCGCTCTTGATCCGTGACAGGACTTCGGAGTAGACCGACAGGTGCCGGTAGACATTGTTGGTCCCGGTGGACTGGTCTGCGGAGGCACCCTTCGTCACGACTCCGCCCAGCAGGAGCAGGGCCACCATGGCGGTGGAGGACATCACGACGGCGAACTTTGCGCGGCTGTTCATATGGCTTATAGTGGGACGCGGCACTGCGGCGAAACGGTGCGCACCTTTCTAGTTTTGAGTATATGCCGTCACGCGGCTGTAAATTGCAAAGCGCTGTAAAATGAGGCATGTCCAAGATGTTGGACGAGATCCGGCAGCAACCCGCCGCACTCGTTAAGACCCTCGACGAAGCTCTTCCCCGGCTGGCCCAGTTCCGGGCCGCCATAGCCGCACGGCAGCCACGGTTGGTGGTGCTGGCCGCGCGCGGGACTTCCGACAACGCGGCGCAGTTCGGGCGATACCTGATCGAGATCTCGACCGGTATCCCGGTATCGCTTGCGGCACCCTCGGTGCATACCTTGTACGGCGCAAAGGTCGACTACCGCGATGCGCTGGTCGTTGGCGTGTCGCAATCGGGCGAATCCACGGACACGAACATAGTTTTGGAGCGGGCGCGGGCGGCGGGTGCCGTTACCGTCGCCATCACGAATGAGGAAAACAGCACCATGGCCGGGTTGGCGGACCATGTGCTGCTGGTCCGTGCGGGCCGGGAACTGAGCGTGGCGGCGACCAAGACCTATACCGGGCAGCTTCTCATGATGTATCTGGTGGCACACGCCCTTGGGGCCAGTTTCGACGTGGATACGCTCCGGACGATCCCCGCGCTGGTGGAAGCGGCTCTCAGCACCCAGGAATGGGTGTTCGACATGGCTGGACGCTACAGGTTCATGAATCACGCCGTGGTGGTGGGCCGCGGCCTCAACTACGCCAATGCGTTTGAGTTCGCGCTGAAGATGATGGAGACCTCGTACGTTGTGGCCGAACGGTTTTCGTCGGCGGACTTTCTCCATGGACCGATCGCCATGGTCGGGCGCGATTTCCCGGCTTTCGTCTTTGCACCTTCTGGCCCAACCTCCGGTCCCATCCGCGAGATGTTGGAAAAATTGGCGGGATTGGGGGCTGAGACCGTGGCGATTGCGGACTTGTCCAGCCGTGAAACCGCCAAGCTGGCTTCCCGTGCCATGGTGATTCCGGCGAAGATTACGGAAATTTACACGCCGATACCCTACATCGTGCCGGCGCAGCTTTTCGCGGCGGCCCTGGCTGTGGAGAAAAATCTGAATCCCGACCAGCCCCGAACACTCACCAAGGTGACCCAAACGCTTTAGGCCGTTGCGAGCTTCCAAAACGGGACCTGTTGCAATACAATGAAAGACGACTTGTTTGTGTTGGCGGGTTCCGGCTCGATTCTTCCTGGAGCCTCCAAGGCAATTTGCACCGCAAAGAACTTCAATTGAATTAGTAGGCGTGGACGCTCCTTCCCCCCTTGAATATTTTTGCGGGATCAAGTGAAATGGAAGCCACGGTGGGATTTACACGTTGCAAGTGAACGCTGCCACAGAACTGGATTCCTTGGTGGATCTTTCGGCCCGGATTGGAGCCGAGCCCCTGCTCGTCCAAGCCGGCACGGGAAACACGTCACTAAAGTCCGACGGCGTGCTGTGGATCAAAGCATCGGGCAAGTGGCTGGCGCACGCGGCATCCGAAGAAATCCTGATTCCAGTCAACTTGGGAGAAACCTTGCGCCGCGTCCATTGCGATGCGGACCCGGCTGGCCAGACGGCCATGATTGGCGGTCGGGCGCTGGCCGCTTCTGTTGAGACCGCGATGCACGCGGTCCTGCCCCACCGCGTGGTCCTCCATGTTCATTCCGTGAATACGATCGCCTTCGCAGTGCGGGTGGATGGGCCCGATTGCCTAAAGGACCGATTGGAAGGTCTTCCCTGGCAGTGGATCCCCTACACTCCGTCTGGTCTGCCATTGGCACACTTGATCGAGGCGGCCGTGGCACGGAACCCGGAAACCGCCGTCCTCGTTCTTGCCAACCACGGCCTGGTGGTCTGCGGCGACAGTTGTGCCGAGGCCGAGGCACTCCTCCGCGAGGTGGAGCGACGGGTTGCAGTAGCTCCCCGACCATTTCTTGAACCGGCATGGGACGCGTTGCACCACATGGCCGCCTATGGCAAATGGCGGGTGCCAACCGCGGCGAGCCTCCATTCCATCGGCGCTGATCCAGTCTCCCGCCGCATCGTCGCGGGCGGTGTCCTCTATCCTTGCCAAGCGATCTTTCTGGCCCCCAAGGTCCGGGTCCACAGCACGACGACCCCGGATTCAGAGTTGGGGGGGGCCGACGCCCCGTATGTTCTCATCAAGGACGCGGGCATCCTCTTGGGCCACAAGCCGAATCCAACCGAACTGGCAACGCTGAATGGATTGGTGCAGGTACTCCAGCGAATTCCGGCGGGTGCCACCGTGCATTACTTGTCCGAGGGCGATGTTCGGGACCTTCTCTGCGCCGACGTCTACCACTACCGTGAATTGGTTGAGGACAACGGTGCCGGCCACATGGCCTTCCCGTCCCGTTCCATGCCGGATTCGGCGAATATGCCGATGGGATCTTAGGCCGGAACCCCTCTTGCACGGGGATTCTCTGCGCGATCCGTCTTCCATTCCTTCCGTTCATCCGTTACAATGAAGAGTCACCCATCCGTGCCGAGCGCCCGCAACCCGGGAGACCCGGGCTATTGGGCTTGTAAGGCAACCGGTACGACCCCGAACTAGAAGCATGTTTGACAATCTGTCCGATAAACTGCAGCGTGTCTTCAAGAACCTGCGTGGCCAAGGACGCCTCACCGCCGATAACATGGAGGTGGCGCTCCGCGAGGTCCGCGTTGCGCTTCTTGAGGCCGACGTCAATTTCAAAGTCGTCAAACAGCTGATTGAGGCGGTGAAGGTTCGCGCCCTCGGTGCCGAGGTGATGCAATCCCTGTCGCCCTACCAGCAGGTGATTGGGATCATCAACGACGAGTTGGTGAAGATCCTGGGCAGCCACGAGTCGAAGCTGCGGTTTGCGAACGATCCCCCCAGCGTCTTCATGATCGTTGGCCTGCAGGGCTCGGGCAAAACGACCTCGACCGGCAAGCTGGCCAAATGGCTGACGAAGAACGGGCACAGGCCGCAGGTAGTTTCGGTGGACGTCTACCGTCCGGCGGCGCGCCAGCAGCTGGCGATCATCGCCCGCGACAATAAGATTCCGATCTATGCCGGTGCCGAGGGCGAAACGCTGCCCATCGATCTCGCCCGCTCCGCCCGGCGTGAAACAGTAAACTCCGGACGGGACGTCCTGCTGGTGGATACAGCTGGCCGCCTCCACATCGACGACCAGTTGATGGACGAGTTGAAGCAGTTGAAGGAACTGCTGAACCCGGTGGAGATCCTGTTCGTGGCCGACGCCATGACCGGTCAGGACGCCGTCAAATCCGCCGACGAGTTCCACAAGCAGTTGGGTATCACCGGCGTTATCCTGACCAAGATGGACGGCGACGCCCGCGGTGGCGCAGCGCTTTCCATCCGGCACGTCACCGGACAGCCGCTCAAGTTTGTGGGCCTTGGTGAAAAGGCCGACGCATTCGAACCGTTCCACCCCGACCGCGCCGCTTCGCGGATCTTGGGGATGGGCGACATTGTCAGTTTCGTCGAGAAGGCGCAGGAAGCCTTCGACTCCAAGCAGCAGGAGGAGATGCAGCGCAAGCTGCTGGACAATGAATTTTCGCTTGAGGATTTCCGGAACCAGCTGCAGTCACTCCGGAAGCTGGGGTCGCTCGATTCGATTCTGAAGATGATGCCGAAGGTCGGCATGATGAAGGAACTGCAGGGACTGCAGCCCGACGAGAAGGAGTTGACGCGGATTGTGGCGATGATCGATTCGATGACGCCCAAGGAACGCAACAACCACATGCTCATCAACGGGAGCCGGCGGCGGCGAATCGCCAAGGGTAGTGGCACAACAGTTCAGGATGTAAACGAATTGCTCAAGCAGTACGGACAGGCCCGGAAGATGATGAAGAGCCTATCCGGGAGTCTTTCCGGGATGGGTTTCCTGGGCAAGAAGATGGCGAAAATGGGCGGGCTTGGAAAGCTCGGGCTGCCCGGATTTTAGGTTTTTGACGGAATTGGATTCCAGCGCACGAGCCGCAACGCTCACTGCACGGGCCGGATGCGGCCCCTCCGTAGCAGCCGTGTACGGATTCCAGAAAAGAGGACAATAGGAAACATATGTTGATGATCAGACTGGCCCGCTTCGGCGCCAAAAAGAAGCCGTTCTACCGGATCGTGGTAATCGAGAAGGAACGCGCCCGCAACAGCCGCAACATCGAAGTCGTGGGGCACTACAACCCGCTTGTCGACCCGCCGGCCGCCAAGCTCGAATACGACCGGATCGCCCACTGGGTCAAGAACGGCGCGCAGCTCTCGGAAACCGTGGAGCGCTTGATCAAGAACAACCCGGCTCCGGTCGCGGCATAGTCACTACCTGGCCCCGGTACCCGGGCGGGAGGAAAATCGATGCAGAAGTTGATCGAGAACATCGTCCGGGAACTCGTGGATTCGCCAGACGAAGTATCCGTTTCGGCCAAGGCCGGAACGGATTCCGTTTTGGAGTTGAAAGTGGCACCCGCCGATATGGGCAAGGTGATCGGCAAGCAGGGCCGCACCGCCCGCTCGCTACGCACCATCCTGGGCGCGTCGGCCGCCAAACATAACACCCGCTGTACGCTGGACATCCTTGAGTAATCCGGCCAACACACCCGCTTCCGAGCCGGAATGGGTCACCATCGCGGTCTTGGGTCGCCCGAGGGGTAACAAGGGCGAGGTTACCGCTTCCCCCCTAACAAATCACGAGGACCGATTCGATGATCTCGAATCGGTGCATCTTTTCGGTCCAGCCGGTCCCGGTGTGGAATACCCCGTGGAAAGGATTTGGAACCATCAGGGAACCCCAATCTTCAAGTTCGAGGGCGTTGATTCGATTAATGCCGCGGAACTGTTGCGCGGTCGTGAAGTGCGGGTACCCAAGCAGGACCGCGTCCAACTGGATGAGGGCGAATTCTTCCACGACGACCTGATCGGGGCTGAAGTCCGCGAACGGACAACCGACCGCTTGGTAGGCAAAGTGACCGGCTGGGAGGATTTTGGTGGCCCCTCGCTCCTCGAAATCGATGGTGGACGCGTCCTGATTCCCTTCGTGAAGGCCATTTGCGTCGAAATCCTGCCGGAGGAGAAGTTGATCCGGGTGGATCTGCCCATCGGCTTGGAAACCATCAATGAGGAATCCACTGCCAGTCCGAGCGCATGAAGTTCCACATCCTCACCATTTTCCCGCAATTCTTCAGCGGCCCCTTTGAGCACGGAGTGGTCGCGCGCGCGGCACAATCGGGCACGCTTGAGGTCGTCCTGCACGACCTCCGCAGCTGGACCCAC
>CAITMP010000382.1 GCA_903893525.1 uncultured Acidobacteriia bacterium
CATCCTGGGTCGTCCCCGTCAGCGCCGCGATCACTTCCGGAGGGATCGGAAACCCCGCCCCGCCGGGTGCAGGGGGGAAATAGAGGATGTTCCCATGCTCCAGCACGGATCGGTTGTCGACAAGTGGGCCAGCGGGTACTAGTTCCAACTGTCAAGTTTAACCCCTCCACTTTGGCGTAAACACCAACCCTTGTTCTATAGTGAACATTGCGGCAATGCTCGAAGCCATAGGTAAAACGGACACCGGAAAAGTCCGATCATCCAACCAAGACGCTTTCCGGATTTTCCCCCAATTGGGCCTGTACCTCCTTGCCGATGGCATGGGTGGGGCCCGCGGCGGAGAACGCGCATCGAACTACGCAGTCGATTCCGTGGAGGATGCCCTGCGCCGGGTTTCCCATCGGGACGCCTCCGCGCTCACAGCCGCCGTGGAGGAAGCCAACGCCCGCGTCTTCGCCGAAGCTACGGCCGATCCACGCCTCGAAGGCATGGGCACGACCTTGGTGGCGGTCCTCGAATCGGGGCCCGAGGAGTTGGCTGTTGTCAGTGTTGGCGACAGCCGCGCCTATGTTCTGAGTGCAGGAAAGCTGCGCGCCATCACCGAGGACCAAACTTGGGTGCAGGAAGTGGGGCGGCCATTGGGTCTGGACGAAGCCAGCCTACGTACACACCCAATGCGACACGTGCTTACCATGGCTGTCGGCGTTGGTACCGCACTCCGGTACCGGTATTATTCTGTGTCCTTGAAGCCGGGCGAGACCATGCTGCTCTCCAGCGACGGCCTCCACGGCGTGGTTGCCGTAGGCGACATCGAGCGGATCCTGGGCGAGACCGGCACGCTGGAGACCAAGTGCGCCGACCTGATTGCGGCAGCACACGCCAAGGGCAGCCCCGACAACGTAACCGTGGTGCTTTTGCGCAGATTGCCCTAAAAAATGGTGAGCGATTTCCAGCCCGCATTTCGTTTGATGTAGTGAAATGATCCGAACTTGCATTCTTCTGGCGGCGGCGGCTTGGGCGGCCGAGGCCAGCCTTGTTGTCGTACCCGGTTCCTTGGCCAGCGTCGAGGGTAACAATTCCAATACGGGGATTCTCGGCCCCAACGGCCGCACGTTTCAATACGCCTATGACAGTTCCGTCCTGAGCATACAGCCCGGCGACAAACTGATCGGCATGGCGTTCCGACTGACGCAAAGCGCCGGGGCAATCACCGGACCGCTGTCGTGGACATTGTTCGACATCCAAATCAGCTCTTCAAAGGCCAGTCCGGGATATTTGAGCAACACCTTCGCATCAAATGTGGGCAGCGACGCCGTCAACGTCCGGAGCGGTGCGCTGAGTTTTGCGGCCGGAGCGTTTCCGTCGGGCCATGCGCCGAATTCCTTTGGCCCCGAGATTTCCTTCTCGACGCCATTCACCTACTCCGGTGGAGATCTGTTGTTGACGGTCCGCACCAACGGCAATACGCAAGGCACAACGGTGGCGGTAGATGCCGAGGGGAATCTCCTGGGCAAGTACCAAGGCTTCGGATCGACGGTTGGGAGCAGTGCAACGGTCGGCAACGGGGCAACCACTACCACGGTAGTGTTGGCATTTGACGTCCAGTCCGGGGTACCCGAGCCTGGCACTGCGCTGCTGATGCTGTCCGGCGTGTGGGCCGCCCTCTGGTATGCCGGTCGTGCGCGGAAACGGTTCGACGTGGACCCCTCCACGGGAGAATCTACTGTAACCCGGTCCGCAGCCTAGCCAAGCCCTTGCGCAGCGTGTCCCCGCCACTGGCGAACGAAACACGTAGCGTTCCCTCGCCGGCCTCCCCGTAAGCAGAGCCGTGTGCAACCACGACACCGAAATCGTGCAGCAACCGGCGGCGCACGGCATCCGAAGTCTGGCCCAATCCGCGAACATCCACCATCGCAAAGAACCCGCCCTCCGGGGCCAACAC
>CAITMP010000383.1 GCA_903893525.1 uncultured Acidobacteriia bacterium
CAGCCTGGACCGCGTTAAAGGGCGTCAGCCCCACGCAGGCCTTTCTGCAAGGATCCACCAGTGCTGGTGGCGCGATGATGACGACCCCGTTGGAGCAATCCGCCTGGGTGTACTCGTGTGTGCAGTTTCTCTGCCGCAATGTCTCCCGGTTGCCGTACGTGGTGAAGACCACCGCAGTCGGTGGCTCGGTCGTCGAATCCGGTCCCGTGGTGAATCTGTTCAATCGCCCGCACGAATATATTTCCCGGACCGATCTGTGGGAGCTGTCGTTGGCGTGGCTCTTGCTCCGTGGTCGCTGCTTCATAGCGGGGCTGGATCGGAATGGCCGCTACGTGAGCCTGCGGGGCCCGCTGGCGCAGTTTCCGGCCAGCCTGGTGGTCTTGCCCGCGGATCGCGTCACCCCGGTTTTCTCCGCTCAATATCTGCGGGGCTGGCGCTATTCCGCGGCCTTCCAGGATCTGAGCCCCTCCAATATGTTTCTTCCGGAGGAGGTCATCTTTGTTGCGGCGCCCAATCCATTCCATTTCTGGGGCGGTCTGGCCCCGTTGGAGGTGGCTTGGCTGGCGGCCGCCACGGACCGCGCGGCCGGACTGTTCCAACGCGGGTTGGCGGAGAGCAACGGCGAGCTGGGCTTCCTCGTCACGTCCGATCAGAATCTCGGCGACGAACAGATTCAGCAGGTAAAAGCAGCCCTGGCTGAACGTCGGCGGGGAACCGGCGCCGCCGCGCGCCCCCTGTTCCTGCCCAACGGCTGCAAAGTCGAGAAGCCGGCGATCACGTCCGCGGATGCGCAGTTTCTGGAAGCGCGCAAAGCATCCCGGCAAGAGATCTGCGCGATCTTTGGGGTGCCCGAAGCGCTGCTCGGCTACGTGGAAAACGCGAATCGTTCCAACGGCGAGGAACAGCACGTCGGATTCATTTACAACAATCTGGCCCCACTGGTCGAACGGCTAGATGCCGGGTTCAACTCGATCGCCGAGATCGAGGAACTCACCGCCGGCCACAACATCGACGCCCACCCCATCATGGTCAGTGCGCGCCGGGCCCGCATTGATGCGGCGGTGAAGGCTTGCACAATTGGGGTGAGCTTTAACGAGGCCAATCGGATCTTGGATCTGGGCTTCAAGGATCAGCCTTGGGGCAATACTTGGTACAAGCCGTTCTCGCTGGAAGCGGTGGATGCAGCGCCGCTTCCCCCGCCGGACGTCCCGCCCGCAGCGCCGGCAAAAGCGGCCGATCCTTTCCGCGCCCTGGCTGCCGCTCTCAAGGCGGATCGCCCGCACGAGTGCAAAGGTTCGGACGCCTTCGCCAAGTCCATTCGGGCTGCTGTGTCCCGGCTGCGTTCCCGTTCGTCCCGGTTTTTCTTCGACCAACGGAATCGGGTGCTGGCGAAACTCGCCGCGAAATCCAAGAGCCTTGCAACCCCGTTGCAAAAGGGCTTGGCGGACGATCTCTGGGATGCCGCGAACGAAGACGCCTTGTTGGAAGCCAGCCTCGGCA
>CAITMP010000384.1 GCA_903893525.1 uncultured Acidobacteriia bacterium
ACTGTGTTAATCGATGCCAACACCGGTCACGTGGCTGATCAGGATTTGGTGAGCTTGGCACCACTCTTGGCCGAGCTACTGAAATCATCGGTGCCATCCCGCGCGCAAATGCCATCAGACCAGCCCGCAACATCTGGTAAAACTGTCCCTCCGCCTCGATCGTTTTTTCGATGTTGGCTGCGATAGGCGAAACCACGCCGTATGAAAGCAGGATGCCGAGGAAGGTTCCCACCAGCGCCGCGGCCACTTTGTGCCCGATTTCCTCGGGTGGGCCGCCCAGTGCTCCCATTGTGATCACCACACCCAGCACCGCTGCCACAATTCCCAAGCCGGGCAATGCGTCCGACACCGTTGAGAGCGCCTTCGCGACGGCCAGCGCCTCGTGGTGGTGGACGTCGATATCGTTCTCCAGCATTGCGTCCAGATCATGCGGAGGAACCACGCCGGACACTGCCGTCCGCAATGTGTCGCATACAAAATGCAGGAGATGGTGATCCTTGATGAGCTTTGGGTACTTCGAGAAGACGGCGCTCTTATCGGGATTCTCGACGTCCTCCTCCAACTTCGCCATTCCCGCCTTGCGCGCAAAGCTGAAGATGTCGTTTAGCATTTTCAAGCTTTCCAAGTAGTAGTCCTTGGTGAACTTGTTACCGGAAAGAATGCCGATGAGGCTCTTGAAGATCTTCATCACAAGCGGCAGCGGATTCGCAATCAGGAGCGTCCCCATTGCCGAACCTCCAATGATCACGAGCTCGGCCGGCTGGACGAGAACTTCCAGTGGGCCCTTCTCCATGAGGTAGCCGCCTATGATGGCGCCGAAAACTACTACGAGTCCGATGATGGCAAACATGTCTGCTGGTCTATCGGCGGAATGGGTAAAATACTTGAGGCCTGGGTGCTGAAATATCGGATGATCTTACGCCGCCTTTGTCTCCGGTGCGCGGGCGGGGTCCCAAGGGTCGTCCACGCGCAATTCCGTCGGTGCCTGCGGTCGGGTTCCCACTGCGGCTTTCAACTTCTGCAGCACCAGAAAATCGCCGATCGTCGGCTTCCGCTTTCCTGACTCGACATTTGCGGTCACATCCGCCAGCGCATCTGCGAGCGCCAAAAAGGTCCGTACTGTTGAGCCGAACGATGCGCCGTCCCCAATTCCTTGTCTTGCCACACCATATCCTCCGGGGAAAAATTAGCACGACGCGCGGCGAGGATTACACAGCCATAACGCTATGGCATTGATTCCACGTTAAATAGAGTTCTGAAATCTTCGTGACGAGCCCTATTTTCCCGGTTGGTATTCCCGCTCGACATGCCCATTCAACTGGGACGGATAGAAATATACCTCTCGTAACTGGCCGCCCGCATAGCGCCCAGCCTGGTCATTAAAATGCTTGGACTTTGGATCGCCGCTCTCACCACCGGCCGATACTGCCACCGCCCGCACCTTGTCGCCAAACTCCACCACGGCCACGAAACTATTTCCGCTGGTTCCATACCATTTCTTGGTGCCCGGATATGCCCTCGCGCCGAACGATGCGAGAGATCCCCAAACGGCTGACGTGAACCCCACTGGAATACTCGGGCCAGCGTCGTTGAAGGGCTGTGCTATATCGCCGGTCAATCTTTGGAAGCGGTTGATATCGCCCCAGGGGGTCCGCCAAGTACCAAAATCTGCAGTCAGCTTGTCGGACGCCGACGCCAATCCCTGCAGCAGTTGGACGCTTGAGGCCCTGTCCGCCAAATACTCTTCGTTCGACAATCCAGCTTGCCGGGCGTCGCCGGATACCAACCGGGTCATCTGGTCCGCCCAGAACACACCCAACGACGTTGCTACCGATCCCACGGCCCAACGCTGGTCCCAAGCTTTCAAAATGCCGATTTGATCCGCCAGTTTGGCTTTCAGCGGATCGCCCGTCGGAAGCGCATCCCACGCCTTCAGCAGCGCGGGCAGTGGCTTGTCGAACCACGTCAGGTAGCTGTCGTACGCTGCAGCCAACAGCCCTTCCAGCGTGAAATCCTTCCTGTCCTGCAGCACCCGGATCGCATGCAGACCGCGGGCCGACTCCCGGCCATTTTCCACATAGCGGGGATAGTCCTCGCGCCTCAAACTGCTTACGCCCGCCGCCGACCACGGCCAATTGTTCGCGTTGTACAGCCAACCACTCTTTGGATTCAACAGGTTTGGTGATTCCTCCACCCGCAGTAGCCCCTTCCAGTCGGTTGCGGGATCGGACCCCTCTACAGGCTTTGTGTAGTCGAACCGCACATCGCGGCGCGGGATGAAATTGCCGTGGAAATAGGCGATTTCCCCGTTGGCATCGGCGAAGATCGTGTTGTTGGACGAATCCGCCTTCAGCTCCATCGTTTCCCGGAACCCCTTGTAGTCCTTCGCCTTGGTCCTCGTGTAAGATTGCGTAAGCGCCTTGATGGGCTCGTCCATCATTTTGAACGCGACCCATTTGCCGCCTTCGGCCCGGACGATGGGGCCGTGCTGGGACCGGTACACGGTAAACTTCCTTTCGGATAACCCGCTGCCAGTCTTGAACCGGACCACCACCTCCGACGCCTGGAACGTCCGCCATTCGTTGCCGTATTTGTAGGCGTATCCCTCCGGACGCTTTTCGACTGTTTCCAGGAACTCATCCACCGCGTCCACGCCCGAGGACGTGTGCATCCATCCCGCCTTCTCGTTGAACCCCTGGTAGATGAAGAATTGTCCCCAAGTACTAGCTCCATAAGCATTTAGCCCCTCGTCGCTTGTCATCTGCAGCTCCGACCGGAAGAAGAACGTGGTGTGCGGATTGATCAGCAGCAGGGCATGTTTGTTGGTTGTATTGGATGGCGCAATCGCGATGCCGTTCGACCCGCGCGGCTCACGGTCGGCCCATTCGGGCTCCGTAATGCTACGCAAACCGGCTACGGGTTTCCCATAGAACGCCTCCAGCTGCCGCAGGTTCACCCGCTCGATATCGCCGCCGATACTGCCTTCGGTGAAACTGAGCGCCATCCAAGGCTCGAAATGCGTGAGAACCTTCGGCTTCCTGCCGGGATGGGTCGAGAGGTAGAAATTCAGGCCGTCGGCCCAGGCAGCCATCAGGACACGGAGCCATGCAGGACTTTCGCTGTGCAGCTTCCGCAGCTTGGCTTCATCCACGTAGAGACGCGCGCGGAGATCGTCGTAAATCTTCGATTCCCCCTCCGCTTCCGCTTGCCTGCCAAGCGCAACGAGATAGTTGGTCTCGATCCGGTTGAAATCATCCTCGGCTTGGGCGTAGATGGCCCCGAAGACGGCATCGGCATCGGTCTTTCCGTGTATGTGGGCGATGCCCCAGTCGTCGCGGGTAATGGTGGTGGCGGCGGCGTGTCGCTGCCACCGGGCAAGCTCAGGGGCGGGTTGGGCAAAAGCCCCTGCGGCGATCAGGAACAGAACGATTCGGCGTGTCATCGGTTGCAACCTTCCAATGCACCGCAGAATAGCATTAGGCGCTAAACTGAAGTCGGATGGCAGCAGAACGTCGAGTCCCGGTCGAGCGCGCGCTTACCCTGCGCCGGTTCTCCCGTGCCTTTTTCCCCGAACCACTGGATGCCTCCGAAATGGCCGAGTTCTACTCCGACGCGTTGAGCATTTGCAGGGGTACCGACCTCGTGAGGCGGATGTCGAACCATCTCGTAGCAGCGTCCGAGGATGCCTTCTACTTCAAGGGAGTGATCTACGGGAACCGCGGGACGGGCAAATCCACAGAGATTGTCCGCCTCCTCGCCGCACCGGAAATCCGTGCCAAGTTCGTCTCCATCGTCGTCGATGCCGTCACCGACCTCAACCCCCGCTCCTTCACCGTCGTCGACGTCCTCTTGGTCGCAATCGCCAATTTGATCGACGCCTGCGAGGCCAAGTGCCGCGATCTGGGTCGAGCCTTCCACGAGGCCGGTACCATGCACCAGGATCTGCAGCAGGCGCTGGCACCGTTTTTCCCGGCCCTCCAAGCCAAGGTCCAGGACACCGTGACGAAGGGAGGCAGCGTGGAGGGTTCCTTCTTCGGCCTCGCCAAGGCCTCGGTGCGGATTGAGGGACAGCGCAGGACCGACGTCCTCCAGAAAAAGGAGAGCCTCTCCGAGCTCGGTCGTGCGCTGGACAGTTACATCGCGGCCATCAAGGTCCATCTCCCGGAGTATGAATTCGTCGTCGTCGGCGAGAACTTCGACCGGGAGCAAATTTCGCGCGATCGGCTTGCCGACACCTTCATAGAGTTCGGAGGACTCTTCCGCGACCTCCAACTCCACCTCCTCTTCACCCTGCCCGTCCCCTTTGTCAACGCGCACCGCAGCGCGCTGCCATTCCGCCGCCAAAACCAATACCCCATCTACGACATCCCGGTTTGCACCGCCGTCCACGCGACCGACCCCGATGGCTGCAAATCACTCCGGTTGCTGGTCGAAAAGCGTGCGGACCCAGCACTGTTTGACGATGCCGCCATCGACCTCATGATCCGGGCGTCCGGCGGCGACCTCAGTTGGCTGTTCAGCATCCTCGTCCTTTCAGCCGAGCGCGCTCGATATCGCAACGAGGACTTTCCCGAAACCCCGGCGCGCATTCTCTTCGACGACGCCGAGCGGGTCGTCCTGGAGCAACTCAGCATGTTCCGCAACGAAATGGGCGTCGACCCCGACGATCCCGACGACGCGCCGTGGCCCGATAAACGAGCCAAGCTCCGCGCCATCTACGAGGAAGCTCCCGACGCCGACGTCCCCAGCAGCGTCCTCTACCACCTCCTGCGCCGACGCGCCGTTCTCTACTTCAACGGACGTGGCCGCTACGGCGTCCACCCGATGGCTGTGGAGATCCTGCGCGAACAACTCGACGGGCGCGACGAGACGTTCCACTACAGAGGCGGCGGGCTCGATTCCATCCCGCCCGCTCCAAAGAAATGAATCCCGGTTCGCGCGAGTGGATCGTGCGCTCGCTATCTGACTGGGCCGCCGAAGCCCGGCACGGGCTGGCCTTGGTCACCTACAAGTCGCATGCCGCCCGTGAGCGCACCATCCGGGAATTGCAGGCGTGCCTAAGCGCCAAGGGGCTCGATTCCGCCGTCCTTCGTTGTGGGGAATTCGACACCAAGCGCATGGTGGACGAGTTGGCCAAGGCCGATTGCGACGTTCTGATCCTCACCGACCAGGAATTGCTCTTGTTCGGGGGCGTTGCCAACGACGAGGCCCGGACCCAAGAGAGCGCGCTGGCCCGGTACTGGTTCAATTTCTCGCGCGAGCACGTCACACAGCGGCGCGGCAGCCAGATTTGGTGGTTCACCCCGGAGGCCGGTGCGCGCTTTCTGCGGGGTATGCCGGATTTGGGGCGGTTTTTCCTGATGCGGCAACATTTGGAGGACGTCGTCGAGGATGCTGGCGTCCAGGCCGAGGCCCTCGACAGGACGCAGCTTGATCGGTCCGAACCAGCGGTCGAGACCCCGTCCAAAGGGGCTGCGGAGCGGGCTCGGAACCTGCTGGCGCGCGCACTGCGTGCCGCTTCGCGCTCCGAACCGGATGTGGTCCGTGTGTGGGTGGAACTCGCCGGTCCCTCCATCGAATTGCTGCTGGAATCGGGTTTGGGGCGTGAGGCCGTATCGGCCTTCGATCAAGTGAGGACTTTGACCGGGGAACCGGAGGCGTCAATTCTCGCTGCATTTGAGGAGGAGCCATTCGGTGAGGCCTGCTGCACCTTGTGCTGGATCGGGGATGTGCATGAAAGGGCGGGGCGCGTGTCGGCGGCGCGGGCAGCCTACCTTGCTGCCCAGAACGCTGCCACGAAGTTGGCGGAGCTGGAGCCGGAAAGCACCGCGTTTTTGAGCGACCTGTCACTCTCCTACGACAGACTGGCAGACTTGGACCTGCGGGTGGACGCGGCTCGGGCACGGGGGGGGTACAAGAAATCGCTGGAGATCCTCGAGAGGCTGGCGGCGTTAGAGCCGGAAAGCACCACGTTCCTGCGAGACCTTTCCATCGCGTACGGCAAGCTGGCGGACTTAGACCTGCCTGTGGACGCGGCTCGGGCTCGGGAGGGCTACAAAAAGTGGCTGGAGATTGCCACGAAGCTGGCGGAGCTGGAGCCGGAAAACACCACGTTCCTGCGCGACTTGTCCATCTCTTACGACAGACTGGCGGACTTGGACCTGCCGGTGGACGCGGCTCGGGCTCGGGAGGGTCACAAACAATCGTTGGAGATCCGTACGAAGCTGGCGGAGCGGGAGCCGGAAAACACCACGTTCCTGCGGGACTTGTCCATCTCCTACGACAGGCTGGCGGCACTGGACCTGCCGGTGGACGCGGCTCGGGCTCGGGATGGCTACAACAAATCTCTTGAGATCGTCATGAAATTGGCGGAACTGGAGCCGGAAAACACCACCTTCCTTCGCGACATGTCTGTCTGTTACGAAAAGCTGGCGGATCTCGACCGGTCGGTGGACGCAGCGCGGGCTCGGGAGGGCTACAGGCGGTCCCTGGAGATCAGCACGAAGCTGGTGGAACTGGAGCCGCAAAATCGGCAATTCCGTGACGACCTAGCATTTTTCCGGAACCGCCTCGTCCAACTTCCCCCGAACGAGGCGGGTTGAAACTCCCCCGTAACTCTACCCCAAGCCCTTCACAGCCCAACCTGCCCGATACTTCCGTCGCAGGAACCCGTTCGCCTCTTTCGAATTCGTGAACTTCGCCTTCGGCCCGTTCCACTCCAACGTCGTATTCGGGAACCGAGTCGCCAACGGCCCCAGCAGAACCGACTCCGTCAGCGCCCCCGAATACTCGAACGGCGTCGATGTCTTCCCAATCCCCAACACCGCGTCGGCGAACTCAAAATAGTGATCCGTCTGCTCGAACGGCGGTGGGACATGTCCCGCGAAATCCTTCTCCGGCAATAGAACTGGCATCTTGATGTGCGGCAACAGCATCTGCCCCTTCGTCCCGATGAAGAGAGACCCTTGGCCCGGGAACTTCACCGAGCCCAGCAGTGTGCGCACCTCGGCCGGGGGAATCCGGTCGCCGTCGTACCAGGTCACCGGGATCGACTTGCCTTCCGTGTACGGCGTGGCCGGGAAAACGTACCGGATCAGCGTGTCCAGCGCCCAGCTCTCCCCGTTCGGTGCGGCGCCCTCGCTGCGGACCGATATCGGCGAGCCCAGCTGCAGCGCACTAAAGACGGGGTCGAAGATGTGGCAGCCCATGTCGCCGAACGTGGCGGTGCCGAAATCCAGCCGTTTGCGCCAGTTGCCGGGGTGGTAAACCTCCTTGATGAAGGGCCGGGCCGGGGCCACACCCAGCCACATGTCCCAGTTCAAGGACGCCGGCACTGGGTCGGTGGTGGTCGGCAGCTTTGCCGTGTCGCCCCACTTCTTCTCGCTCCAGGTGTGCACTTCCTTGATCTTGCCGATGACGCCGGACTGGATCATCTTGACCGCCGTCTTGTACTCCTTCCAGGAGTGGATCTGGATGCCCATCTGCGTCGGCAGGTTCTTCGCCTTGGCCATCGCCATCATGGTGCGGATCTCATGGATGTCGTGCGCCAGCGGCTTCTGCACGTAGACCGGAAGGCCCATGCGCATGGAGCTGACGGCCTGCGGGGCGTGCATGAAGTCCGGCGTCCCCACGCACGCGGCGTCGACCTGACCCTTCTCCTTGTGCAGCATCTCGCGCCAATCCTGGTAGAGGCGGGCTTCGGGGTACTTCTTCTTCACCTTGTCCAGCCGCTCGGAATCGACGTCCGCGACACAGGCTAGTTTCACTTTCGGGTGCGACGCAATGCCGTCCAGCGTCGACCAAGCCATCCCGCCGCCGCCAAAGCTGGCCAACCGCATGGTGCCCGACGGTGGCTTCGACATCATCTCCTTCACGAAGAAGGGGGCCGTCAGGACGGCGCTCCCGGCATGGCGCAGGAAAGATCGGCGGTCGGTGGTCATCGCATCATTTTACCCCCCA
>CAITMP010000385.1 GCA_903893525.1 uncultured Acidobacteriia bacterium
CATTCTGCAGCCGCTCTCGGTAATCCTTGACCCGGGCTGCTGCGCGGGCGGCGATCTCCTTGTCCTTGAAGGGGACTTCCATGGTGCTCCGGGGCTCGGTGGTTTGGAAAAATGCCTGGAGCCGGTAAAAATCGCGCTGCGGGATGGGATCGTATTTGTGGTCGTGGCAGCGGGCGCAGCCGACGGTCAGACCAAGGAAGACGGAGCTGGTAACTGTCGTGACCTCGCCCAGGTAATTCTGACGGACGTCGGCGGCGACAAGGTTCGAGCGGTCCCAAGGGGCGAGCCGGAGAAAGCCGGTGGCGACCAGCGCCTTGTTGTCGGGCACGTAGTTGTTCCGGGTCTTGCCTTGCTCGTCGCCGCCGCCGATTTGCTGGATAACAAAGCGGTCGTACGGCATGTTGGTGTTGAACGCGTCGATCACCCAGTCGCGGTAGCGCCAGACGTTGCCGAGTTCGCCGTCCCCCTCAAGGCCGCTGGTTTCGCCGTAGCGGGCCAAATCGAGCCAATGCCGGGCCCAACGTTCGCCGTAGCGGGGGTCGGCGAGGAGGCGGTCGACCAGTTTTTCGTAGGCGTCGGAGGATGGGTCGGACACGAAGGCTTCCAGCTCCGCCGGGTTGGGGGGAAGGCCGATCAGGTCGAAAAACACACGGCGGGCGAGCGTGCGTTTTGATTCGGCGGGAGCCGGTTCCAAGTGGGCCGCTTCGAGTCGGGAGAGGATGAACTGGTCGATTGGATTGCGCACCCATTGAGCCCGGGCTACCACGGGCGGCTCGCGCCGGATCGGCTTTTCATAGGGCCATCGCCACGCCGTCGCGACTGCGGCAGCGTTCTCGGGCGGGAGTGATCGGATCCAAGCCTCCACGTTGGCGATTTCGGAGGCCGCAAGGGTACGCCCCATGGGCATTCGGGGCGAGAGATCGCCCTTGAGCATTTGGACGAGTGGACTGGACTCAGGATGGCCGGCGACGACCGCGCGTCCATGCTTGGTGCCGCCCAATTTCACGGTTTCGAGAGTCGCCACCGAGAACCCGCTGGTATGGACCTTGGCCGAGTGGCAATCGCCGCAGTTGGAGGCGAAAAACTGCTCGAGTGGAGGCTCCGCGTACGCGACCATGGACAGGAACAAGAGTGTTATCGGGACGGCCCGCATGGGGGTGGAGATCCTCCGGAAAAGATCCATCGTATCAGGAAATCAGGATGCCCGCTTCACACGGCTCGATTTCGGCTTCTGCATCTTCACCCGACCGCACGCCCCGCACTTCCATTTCCGGTTTCCGTGGTAGATGTGGCCTTTCAACTCCGTCATCGGAGTCTTGCAACGCTTGCAGGTCACGGCCTACTTCTTTTTCGGGAACAGCAGCGGCGCAGCCTCGTCGGCGGTAAACATGCAGCGGGCGTTGTGCCCGCACAGGTGCACCTGAACAACGTCCTGCTTTGCGCCGAGTTTCTTTTCGACGTATTTTTGATAGGCCTCGCCACGTGCACGGCGGGTTGGGCCCTGGGCCATCGCGGGACAGGAGCCGTCGAAACCTCCCAGCGGCAGGATGTCGATTTCCCCCAGCAGGTACGTCACCGGGCGCGAGGCCAGATTGCGCTTCAACTGTTCATCAGTCACGCTTGCGGTATAGCCCGTACGGCCTTCCAGCCCGTAGGGCCATTTGTTGAACGTGGTGCAATTCCGGCCGTCACCGAATGCGCCGAATTCCCCGCCCTCTCCGCGCGGCCGGTCCGCATCGACGTAGCCGTAGCTGGAGGGATTTGCCACCACGTAGCTAACAGGCACGCTCAGGGACTCGTGCACCTTGTTCGCCATCCCGTAGCGGTTCACGTACTGCCCGCCCGCCGAATGCCCGGCCACCACGATGGATGCGAGATTCGGGAAGGAGTCCTTCTTTGCCAAGCGGCGAAGGATTTCGTCGGTCAGGTCGAAGCTGTTGAGCTTGGGGTTGCCGGGAGCAACTCCGCCAGCCCGCCAGCTGTTGCCGGAGCAGGGCCACGCGATTTCGTTTTCAGCCAGCTTGTCGTGGCAGGAGCCATCGGACGACGCGAGCCGGGGCACGATCAGAACCGTGTCGTCGAGCGCTCCCGCCAAGTAGGCTGCCGCCAACGTGGTGCGGAAGTAGTTGTCTGCGTCGCGCGAAGCCCCGTGGATGATGATGAGCGCCCTCGTGATCGCCGGGTTTCTGGTGCCAAGAGCTTGGGACCGGTAGACCATGGAGCGGGCAGGACCGCCGGCCAGCGTGATCCATTCGGTGCAGTCGGCAACCGACTGGCACGGCGCGGCGAAGGCGGAAATCGGGGCTAGTGCGAGAAGAATTGTCGCGAGTCGCATTTTCGAGTAGGGTAGCATCCCACCCCCGACGATAGCCGCCATTCGTGCCCGAGGGCACCATGGCGGCTCGGACGGATCCGCTTGGATCTAGAACGACAGGCGCAATCCGAACTGGATGTCGCGGTTGTCGGTCGTCGTTCCCGTGATGTTGCCGAACGAGGCGGTCGTAAAGGTGGTCGCCGGGTTGCCGAAATTCGGATGGTTCAGGATGTTGAACATTTCGGCACGGAACTGGAGCTTCAGCCGCTCGTGGATCGGGATGTTCCGGAAGAACGAATAGTCCACGTTGAACAAGCCCGGCCCGTGCAGCAGATTACGGCCGGCATTGCCGTAGCGGTAAACGCCGGTCGGGACAAGCGCGAACGCTGCGGAGTTGATGCATGCCACCAAGTGGCCGCCACCGCAGTTGGAGGATGGAGTGGCAACCAAATCCGGGCGGGCGGTGCCGCCGCTCGACGTGTTGGCGGAATCCGTCGGCGACGACACGTTGAAGGGAAGACCTGTCTGCTGGGTGTAGATCATGTTCATCTGCCAGTTGGAAAAGACGGCCTTCAGGACCGGGTTGGCGGTCTTGAAACCGGGGATGTCATACACCACGCTGCCAACGAAGCGGCTCCGGATGTCCCAATTGGCGTTGCCGTAGTCGGAGCGCCAGCTAAACGGGTTCATGGGCGCGCCGCCATTGTTGGAATCGCTCGAAACATCCAGCGTATGGCCGTAAGTGTAGTTGGCGAGGAACGATACGCCATGCGCCACGCGCTGGCGGATCACGAAACTCAAGGCCTCGTAATTGGCGATCTCGTCGTCCTGGATCATGCGGATCGCGAGGAACGACTGGTTTGGCCTGCGCGGATTCACAGATCCCGGACCCGGCTGCGGCGTATTGATGTAATAGCTCCGGTCCAGATGGTACTGGTGGGACCCGAGGTACGACATTTCCAACCCGGCACCCTTCCACAATTCACGGTCGATGCCCAAGCTCCACTGGTTCATCCGGGGCGTGGGCAGATTCGGATTCAAAGTAAAGGCGTTGATGGGACCCGTGACACTGGCGGTACCAAGCGGATTTGCGTAGCTCAGCTGCGGTGTCGTCGGCGACGAGGTAAAGCTCACCTGGGTCGCAAACGGGGGATTGGTGCTGGCCAGGGTGAACGAGTTCGTCTGGTTGGCGTTGTAGTACATGCCGAAGCCGCCACGGATGACGGTGTTGCCCAGCAAGCGGTATGCAAATCCGACGCGCGGCGCCCAATCCTTGTGGTTGGCATTGATGAACTGGAAGCCCTTCTGCGGGGCATTGCCGGGAATGAATGCCGTCAGGCCCGGATTCAGAATGCTACCGTTCCCGTTGACGCTGTAAGGCACGGTCGGCAGTTCGTAGCGGAGACCCAGGTTGAGGGTCAGCTTCCGGTTCACCTGCCACTTGTCATTCACGAAGAAGCCATCGCGCCACTCCGCCACAATGCCTTGGACTTCCAAACTGGGAGAGGTGGAGGACTGGATCAGGCCCATCATGAAATCGGCCGGGGCATAGCCACTGTACTGGCCGTTGAAGCTGAATGCGCCGCGAGGGCTGTTCTGGGCTGCGCGGGAGGTCTGCAACTTCCGCAGTTCCAGTCCGGCCACGATGGTATGGGGACCGCGGTTCCAGC
This sequence comes from uncultured Acidobacteriia bacterium, assembly GCA_903893525.1. Taxonomy (GTDB): domain Bacteria; phylum Acidobacteriota; class Terriglobia; order Bryobacterales; family Bryobacteraceae; genus BOG-234. Next base: position 3,985 of record CAITMP010000385.1, read on the forward strand.
TCATCTGGTCTGAAACCATCCAGGTGGCGTCATTTTGGAACCAGTTGGAGCCGCTGTTGCCCCATCCGGTGAAGCCGGTTACGTTGAATTCGGGGATGCCGGGGTTATTGAACGCCACATCGCCGTCGAAGCTCGCGATCCCCAAATCCTTGCCTGCGTGGGTCAAACCCTTGACGTAGAAGTCGTTCAAGGTGTTGCTTTCGAACCATTGCTTTCCGAAGCGGAGGTCGTTGACCAAGTTCGGCGAGATCGTCTGGGTGTATCCGGCACCGTAGTTCCGGGTCACCAGCGGGCTGGTGCTGGCGCTCGTCGGAACCGCCGCACCGGCAAAAATATCACCCTTCTGCACTTGGAACCGGAAATAGATGCGGGCGGAGCTTCCGATGTTCTGATCCACGCGGTCCACGCTCTGGTCCGTATTGTTGTTGTTGGCCGCGCTGTAGCCGAGGTTGTTGGTGATTCCACCGAGGTTGGGCGGGGTGTAGTAGGGCTGGAGTTTGGCCGCAATCGGGGTCAAGCGCGACGCCGGAACCTTGTTGCCGGAAAAGGGTGCGCCCGCAGCGAATGGGTCCTTCACAACCGTGGCCGTCTGCGAGAAATCGCCGGAGAACATCGGGGCGGTCATCACACTGGCCAAGCCGGAACCCTGCCGGATCTGCCGCAATCCCTCGTACGATCCCATGAAAAAGGTTTTGTTCTTGCCGTTGTAGAGCTTGGGGATGAATATGGGGCCGTCGACTTCGACCCCGAACTGGTTCTGGCGCAGCGGCGTTTTTTTCGCCGTCGGGCTCAGGAAAAACGGCCGAGCATCGAACTTGTCGTTACGAACGAATTCCACCAAGCTGCCATGGAGATCGTTGGTTCCGGATTTTGTAACCACGTCAATATGGACGCCCATGTAGGAGCCGTATTGTGCGCCATAGGTGCCGGTTTGCACCTGCACTTCCTGAACCGCGTCGACAGAAGGACGGGTCGGCGTGGTGGTGATCAGGTTGTTGACAATGCTGACGCCGTCGAGTGAAATGCTGTTCGTGATTTCGCGGGTCCCGGCACCGATGAAGTCCTGCCCGGGGGGTACGCCGTTGGATGCCTTGAGGCCGGTCAAAGTACCTGAGGTGATCGCAGCCAGCTTGAGGGGGTCGCGACCGTTCAACGGCAGTTCCGAGACGTGGCGGACGCTGATGGTTTCCGAAACGCTGGCGTCGTCGGTTTTGATGGCAGCTGCGGTGCCTTCCACGTTTATGGTCTGCGTCACGTCGCCGATCTTGAGCACAACATCGTTGCGGACAATCTGGTTCAGGTCCACATGGATGTTCTTGACGGCGGCAGACTGGAAGCCCGACTGCTTCACCGTAATTGTGTAGTCACCAATACGGATGAACTGGATGTTGTAGTAGCCCTGATCGTTCGTCGTTGCGGAATAGGTGTCGCCGGTGCCATTCTGGACCGCGGTCACGGACGCACCCTTGACGACGGCGGAAGCCGGATCTGTCACGGTGCCCACCAATGCGGTGGTGGTGGCAATCTGCGCGAAGGATGAAGCGGCGAGGAAAAGAGTGAAAACGGCGGCTGTGGTGCGGAACTTCATTGTTACAAAACCCCCTCACTCAATACTAGGCGTACCGGGGAGGGGGTTTCAAGTGCCATTCCGCGGTCAATAGAGAATTCTGGTGCGGATGGTCCCGTCCACTCCGTCCAAGCGGCGCTTCAGGTTCATGGACTCCTCGCGGTCGGTCTCGATGTCCATCACCACGTACCCGATAGCCGGATTTGTCTGGAGATACTGGGCGGCGATGTTGATGCCCAGCTCCGAGAAGACCGCATTGATCCGGGACAGAACGCCGGGCTGGTTGCGGTGGATATGGAGAATCCGATGGTGTCCGGTCTGCTCCGGCAGCGAGACCTCGGGGAAATTCACGGCCGTCAGGGTGGAACCGTTGTCGCTGTAGCGGACCAGTTTTTCGGCCACTTCGCGGCCGATGTTGGTTTGCGCCTCCTGGGTGCTGCCGGCCACGTGCGGGGTTAGGATCACGTTGTCGCGGCCCCGGAGCGGCGAGACGAATTCATCGGTGGCAGTCTTGGGCTCCACCGGGAAAACATCGAGTGCGGCCGCCGCAACATGGCCGGAATCCAGCGCCGCGACCAAGGCGTCGATGTCCACAACGGTCCCCCGTGCGGCATTGATCAGTTTGGAACCCTTTTTCATGGCTGCCAGCTCGGCGGCGCCAATCATGTTCATGGTCTGGGCCGTCTCTGGGACGTGGAGCGTCACCACGTCGGCTGCGGCCATCAGGGCCTTCAAGGTGGGAATTTGGCGGGAGTTCCCCAATGCCAGCTTGTTTTCAACGTCGTAAAACACCACACGCATGCCGAACGATTCCGCCAGCAAACCCACCTGCGTACCGATGTGCCCGTAGCCAACGATTCCGAGGGTTTTGCCCCGAACCTCGTGCGAGCCATCCGCCGTTTTGGCCCACCCGCCCCGATGCGCCAGGGCATTGCGCCACGGGATGCCGCGCATCAGCAAGATGATCTCCGCCAGCACCAGCTCCGCCACGCTGCGCGTATTGGAGAACGGAGCGTTGAAGACCGGAATACCGCGCTTGCGGGCGGCCTCCAAGTCCACTTGGTTGGTGCCGATGCAGAAGCAGCCGATCGCCACCAGCTTCCGTGCGGCGTCGATGACCTCCTCGGTCAAGTTCGTTGCCGAACGGATGCCAATGATGTGGGCGTCGCGCACCTTTTCCAGCAACTGCTCCTTGGCCAGGGACTTCTTGTGGTAGTCGATGTCGGTGTAGCCACCCTGGCGGAAGGTCTCCAAAGCGCTGCCGTCTGGGCCTTCCAGGATCAGGACACGGATCTTGCCTTTGTCGAAGGACGTCTCGGGAAGGGATGTTTCGGTGGTCTGTGGGATCAAACTAGCTCCATTATCCCATCCGACCGTATGGGAGGACCAGGTTGGGTTGTATGTTGGGAGTCGATGAAACCGCGCCATTCGGCATTGAAAGGTCTTGCGACCCTCGTATTTTCCTCGGCAACACTTCTTGGGTCCGATGCATACCTGTTCACCTCGTTCCGATCCAACGGCGAAACCGGAGTCTTTGCGGCAGTCAGCCGCAACGGTCGGCAATGGGTTCCGGCTCTCGGCGGGCAAGCATGGATCAAGCCGGAAAAGACCGGGGAATTGATGCGGGACCCGTGGCTGGGGCAGGGTCCGGACGGCGTTTGGCACATGCTCTGGACATGGGGCTGGGGAGGCGACGGGACCCCGTTGCGCCTCGGCCATGCGAGTTCCAAGGATTTGGAGCACTGGTCGGGACAGGATGAAATTCGCGTTTTTGCGGACGAGCCCAACGCCCAGAACGCGTGGGCGCCCGAAGCGGCCTGGGACTCCGCACGCGGGGAGTGGGTCATATTCTGGGCTACCACCGTGGCTCCATTCCAACCGGGAGCACCGAAACAGCGCGACCACCGCATCTTCGCAATCAGGACCAACAATTGGAAACAGTTCACCAAGCCCGAGCTGTTCTTCGACCCCGGCTACAACACCATCGACTCCACCATCGTGAAGGATGGCGACCGCTACGTGATGGTCTTCAAGGACGAACGGAACCCGCCCGTGGGAAAGCGGCTGCGGCTGGCATTTGCGAAATCGCCCCAAGGCCCTTGGACCGATGTGTCCGAGCCTTGGAGCGGGGATTGGGTCGAAGGGCCGACCGCTGTCAAGATTGGCGACCTATGGTGGATCTACTTCGACCATTACGCCAAGCCGCAGCACTACGAAGCCGCAACCACCCGGGACTGGAAGACATTCCAGGACGTAACCGCTCAGGTCCAGTTCCCGGAAGGACAGCGACACGGGACAGTTGTGCGAATTCCCGTGGAAGTAGCCAAGCGTTTGGCCAAGTAGCCCTAGGGGGCCAGATTCGGAGCCACGTAGGCATAGAACAGCGCGATCATTCCGATGACTGCGGCCAGGAACACGCTGTGCTTCATGGTGAACCGGAAGAGCTTGCTCTCGTCGCCACCACCCATGGACGTCGCAGCCGACGCCACTGCGACGCTCTGCAAACTGATCATCTTCCCCATCACGCCCCCGGCAGAATTCGCCGAAGCCATCAGGGTCGGATTCATACCCAAGTGCTGCGCGGTAACCACCTGCAGGTTTCCGAAGAGCGCGTTGGCTGACGTGTCGCTTCCTGTCAGGAAGACGCCCAGCCAGCCCAGCATGGAACTGAAGAACGGAAATGCCGCACCGGTTCCGGCGAAAGCCAGGCCCATGGTGGCGGTGGAACCGGAGTAGTTCATCAGGAACGCCAAACCGAGCACGGTGGCGATGGTGAATTCCGCCTTCACCAGTTGTTTGCAGGTGGCACCCAGCACTTTCAGGAAGTCGCCGACCGACATGCGGAGCACAAGTGCCGACAGGATCGCCGAAATCAAACAGGCTGTGCCTGCGGCGGAAAGCCAGTCGAAGCTGTACTTAGCGTCGTAGGGGATTTCCTTCGCAGTCACCGGTGGCATCTTGTGGATCAGATTGTGCAGGCCCGGCCACTCGAACACGATGCTCTGCTTGTTCAGCGTCGGCTTCATGAATCCCCAGGTAAGAACGCAGATAACCAATAGAATGAACGGCATCCAAGCCATGATGGTCTCGCCGGTGGAAACCTTCTTGAATTGCTTGGGCGGTGTATCGCCGTCGAGCTTGAAATTGTCGGTCGGTTGCCAGAACTTGAGCAGCAAGACCAGCCCGCCCAACGCGGCCATCGAAGAGAGAATGTCCGTCAGTTCCGGCCCGATGAAATTGGAGACAAGAAACTGGGTACCGGCAAATGTGACGCCGCAAACAATGGCCGCGGGCAACACGCCGCGCAAGGCCGGCCAGCCACCCATCACCATAATCAGATACGCCGGTACAATCAGTGACACCGGCGCGCAAATACGGCCTACACCGGCGCTCAAACGTGCCAGCGACAGGCCCGTCACCTTTTGCAACGTGATAACAGGAATGCCGATGGAGCCGAACGCCACCGGCGCCGTGTTCGCCAGCAGGCAGATGCCGCCCGCGAAGAAGGGACTGAAACCCAGCCCCGTGAGCATCGCCGCTGCGACCGCGACCGGGGTGCCGAATCCGGCAGCACCTTCGATAAACGCGCCGAACGCAAACGCGATCAGCAGCGCTTGGAGTCTCCGGTCGGAAGTCAGCCCGCCGATCGAGTTTTTCACGATCTCAAATTTGCCAGTGTGCACCGTGATGTTGTAGAGCAGAATCGCGGAAAATACCACCCAGCCGATCGGGAACAAACCTTGGGCCGCGCCATAGGCAATCGAGCTGAGCATGGGGCCAACAGGCATCCCATAGGCGAACAATGCGACTACGATGGCGGCCGCCAAACCACTAAGGGACGAGATCCATGCCGCCTTTTTCATCTTGGCGATCATGAACAGCAGGACGAATATCGGCAGTGCCGCAACCAGGGTCGAGAGTGCCAAGTTGTCGGCGATGGGAGTGTAATTGTGTTGCCACATGAGCGAAGGGCATCATATCAGGGAGTCCTTGTTGGCGCGCTATCCGGGCCTTGGGCTCGTGAGATACTCGACCCAGGGATGCCTAGCGGAGAAGCAGAGGAAATCTTGGACGAAGTGGATGCCGAGAACCCGGAGGCACCATTTGCTTTTCTTCCGCCGCGTTCCGAATTCTTTCTTCTAGCCCTGTTTCTGCTCATCCTGGTGGAAGCATCGTACTTGGTTTCCCTTCCAGCGGTTGCAGGCTGGCTGATAGACCATGCTTTCAACCCAAAGGCACGGGGCGAATTCTGGAACGTCTTGATCCTTTTCGGCGACGGCACTGCTTCGGCGCTGCTGGCCGGGGTTCTAAGGGACTACCTCCTGTCGAAGTTCCACGCGAAGACAATCGCCCATATCCGGGATTCGATGTTCCGACAGATGCAGCAAATGCCCCTCGACCGGGGCATGGGTGCGGAACTCGGCGATGGACAGGCGAGCCCGCTCGTGGACAAGTTCGCCAACGATCTGGTGACGATTGAGGAAGCCGCTTCCATGGCGGTTCCCTGGGGATTGCTGCCGCTGGTTTCGAGCGCCCTGTGCACAATCTCGATGATCGGCATCAGTTGGCGGCTTGGTATTTTCGGGCTGCCGTTGTGGCCTTGGATTCTACTGGCGTCCAGGCGGTTTGCCCATCGCGCCGCCGCCGCCGGCGATGCCACCGCACAGGCGGAGGAGAAAATTCTGGGTACGGTGGAGGAAGCGTGGAGCGCCCACGCCCTTATCATGGCCTTTGGTTTGGAGGATGCCGGGGTCAAGCGGTTCCGGAAGCGAAATGAATCACTGGCCCGCAAGACCGCAAAGGCTGGTTGGCTGGCCGCAATGCTGGAAAGATTCACGGGTACGGGAACGTTGGCCGTACAAGTCGGGATTTTGGTCTCCGGGAGCTTACTCCTTGCTGCTGGACGCCTCACGGCCGGCTCACTGGCATGCGAACTGCTCTTGGCGATTCTGCTGGGCAACTCGCTGCAATACATGGCTGAATTCCTACCGGCCCTGGCCAACATGATGCGGGCGTGGAGCCGGATTCGGGAGGGTTTTGCGACTCGCGACACCGATCCGGGCGATAGTCCGGATGCCCGGATTCTCCCGGTGTTGCGGGAAGACATCGTGGTTTCGAATGTTTTCCACGGTCCCGCCGGGGCACCGGAAATTCTCGGGGTGTCCATGAGAATCCAGCGTGGAAGCCATGTCGCACTGGTTGGACCAAGCGGTTCCGGCAAGAGCGCGATGCTGAAACTCCTGATGCGCCTCGGCAAACCGACGTCGGGAATGATCACCTTCGACGGACATGACCTCCAGGCGGTGAAGCGGTCCTCATTGCAGGCCCAGATCGGCTTCGTACCGCAGCACTGCCATGTTTTTGCGGGCACGGTCCGCGAGAACATCCATTTGGGCCGGCCCGAAGGATCGTTGGAAGCGGTGGACCACGCAGCATCCCTGGCAGGCTTGGACCCCCTCAGTCCGGAACTGCCGCGGGGACTGGAAACGGTTGTTGGGGAGGGAGGTCGGGAGCTGTCCCTGGAAACAACTCAAAGGCTTGGACTGGCCCGGGCGTTGCTAGGCAATCCGGGGATTCTTCTGTTAGACGAGGCGTCCTCCCCGTTGGATCCGGTCGAGGAGGAGGCATTCAACCGCGATTTGGCCCAGCTTGCCAAGGGGCGGACCGTAGTGTCCGCAACCCATCGACTGTCCAGTGTCGCGTCAGCCGACAAAATTTACTTTTTCGAGGGTGGCACAATTCTGGAACAAGGCAGCCACTTTGAACTGATGGCATTCAACCGCGCTTACGCGGACCTGTGGCGGAAGCAGGCCGGGTTCCGGTTCTCCAGCGACGGCCGGCATGTGGATGTCGACGCCCAGCGGCTGAGACAATTGCCTTTCCTGGATCGGCTGGACCCAGCCCTACTGGCCGAACTGGCTCCCTACTTCGGGACGGAAAATTTCGCCGCAGGCCGCGACATCGTTTCACAGAACGACCCTGGGGACCGGTTCTACATCATCGTCCGGGGTCGGGTGGAGGTATGGCGGATGGAGGAGGAGTCCAAGCGGACACTCCGTGTAGCGACATTGCACGACGGGGATTACTTCGGGGAAATAACCCTCATCACCGGTTTCCCTCGAACTGCCACGGTGCGTACCGTCACAGGATGCACATGCATTTCCATCGAACGTGGACAATTCTCCCGGCTCATGGATCGGTACCCGGAGCTCAGGCGGGAACTGTCCGAGGTGGCCGTGCAACGGCTGCGCGAATCCAGCCTTGCCGTTGCCGAATCGCGGCGCTAAGGCCTACCAACGACTACTCGGCCCGTCCCTTGCCCAAACCGGTGGCAATCTCCCCGCCAACGCCTCCGAAATCCAAGTACACCTGCCGTGCGCGGTCCAGGGCCTCGTCCACATTGGGAAGAATATTCTCGCGGCCGATCTTGGCGGCGAGATCGGACTGCTCCAGCAAACCCGCAGGTTGGTCACGGGCTCCGCAAAGTATCAGAGTCCGCCCGGAATCCTTGAGCCTCTTGGCGAGTTGATCCAGTGCGTGCAAGCCGGTTGCGTCCAGTGCTGTCATGTTCCTGAGCCGGAGCACCACGACGTGCGGGAACGGCCTCAGGTCGGCAGTGGCCTCCACAAGTTTTTCGGTTGCTCCGAAGAGGAACGGGCCGTGGATACGCAGAATCTTCACATACGGCGGCACCGGCTTGTCTTGGAGGATGTGCGCTTTTCCATCACGGATGTACTGCTCCGTAACCGGGGAAACGCTGGTGGTTTCGGCAATCCGATAGATGTAGAGCAGCGACGCGAGCGCCATCCCGACTTCGACAGCCACCGTCAGGTCGGCAAGCACGGTTAACGCGAACGTTGCAGCCCAAACAACGATGTCGGTCTTGGACAGGCGCAGGATGATTCCGATTTCCCTCCACTCGCCCATGTTCCAGGCAACCACGAAAAGCACGGCCGCCAAGGTTGCCAAGGGAATGAATTTGGCTGCCGGGGCCGCCACAAGCAGGATCGCCAGCAAAGTGAGCGCATGTACAATCCCGGAAACCGGCGTCAGGGCACCACTGCGGACATTCGTGGCAGTGCGTGCGATCGCACCCGTCGCCGGAATACCGCCAAACAGGGGGGAAACGAAATTCGCGACACCCTGGGCGACAAGTTCCACATTGGAATTGTGCCTGTCGCCGCTCATGCCGTCCGCAACCACTGCGGAAAGAAGGCTTTCGATTGCCGCCAGCAACGCCACCGTCAGAGCCGACGGCAGCAGGGGCACGATGTGGGCGGAAGTCAATTCCGGGAAGTGGAAGGGGGGGAATCCGGCCGGAATACCGCCGAACTTCGACCCGATGGTTTCGACCGGAAGCCGGAAAAACGCAACCACCGCCGTCGTGAGGAACAAGGCGACGATGGATCCCGGAACCCTGCGCGTCACCTTGGGCAATCCGAGGATGATGGCGAGCGAAAAGCCACCCACCATCAAGGCCTGGCCGTTGGCGGACAGCATGTGCGTCGCAAGCATGCCCATCCTGGGGATGAATTCGCTTGGAACCGGTGGCGTTGCAAGGCCGAAGAAATCCTTGATCTGCGTGGACGCGATCAAGAGGGCAATGCCGTTGGTAAATCCGATGGTTACGGGCCGTGGAATAAATCGGACCGCCGCGCCGAGGCCGGTAAGCCCCATGACGACCAGCATCGCGCCGGCCATCATCGTTACCAGTGCCAAACCTCCCAGGCCGAACTTGGCAACGATGCCCGCAACGATGACGACAAACGCCCCCGTGGGACCGCCGATCTGCACCTTCGAACCGCCAAGGGCCGAAATCAAGCCGCCAGCGACGACCGCCGTGTAAATTCCTGCCTGGGGTGTGACGCCGGACGAAATGCCAAAAGCCATCGCCAATGGCAGCGCGACCAATCCGACGGTGACTCCCGCAGTTGCATCCTTTGCGAACGTGGCTGCGCTGTAGTCACGCAGACAAGAAACGAGTCTCGGAGTCCAGCGGCCTTCGGTTGTCAAGCTCCATTATCCCACGGGTGTCAAGGGTAAGAATTTGCTTCCCTCACAGATGCCCGGCGCGCTACAATCGGACCTTGGAGCGTTCCTGCGAAGCAGGTGTGGCCTTTCATTTTTGATCCAATGCTCAAGAATGAGGGAGTCGTCCAAGGTTGTCTGTGCGCTGGTCCCTGCCGGTCCCGTATCGGTGGATGACCCCTAAAGGCTTCCGGTTGATTCCCACCCTTTAACAAACGAGGGTCAAAATCCGGGTTGCACGGTCGAGTGGTGCGCTCCATTCACCAAATTCCTCAATACCTTCACTTGAGCAATTCCATCATGTAGTCGGTGGCTTCCTTGCCCTTCATGCCCGCAAGACGGCTGACGATGAACTTCTTGATCTCCGGGTCAGATTCCTTCCGGGCCAGCTCGACCAGCGCCTTGGCGTCATTGCGGCCAGCAAGCCCGTCCACAACTTCGCGTTTCCCCTTGGCATCCGACGCCGAACCGTAGAGCTGGGCCAGCACGTCCGCCGGAGTGTTTCTGGAACCGGCGACGCTGCGCAAAATCTGCGACCGAACCTTCTCGTCCTTCTCGGTCTTGGCAAGAGCCAGCAGTTTTTCCGACGCCCCTGCCGATCCAAGTGACCGGATGATCTGGACCTTAGCGTCAGTCTCCGTCTCCGTGCTGTAGAGTTCCGCCAGTTGATCCGTGGCTTTGAGGGCTCCCAAGTGCCGGATACTCTCCTGCCGCAAGGATGTATTCTTTTCGACCTTGGCCAAATTGAACAGTGCGTCCTTGTTCTTCGAAACCATCAACCAGCGCAGGATCTCGCTCTTGACCGCCAAGTCACCCGTACTGCCGTAAAGTCCGGCGAGCAGCTGTTGGGTTTCCGGCGTGCCCGACATCCCGACGTAACGCACCGCATGGAGCTGCAGGTCGGGATTTCCCGCGCCCTTGGCATACTCGGTGAGTAACTGCGAGGCCCGGGGAGCCTTGCTCTGCGAAAGAACGAACATTGCGCGGTCCTTGACGCGCGGCGCGGCGTTGCCCTTCAAAAGGTTCTCCAAGAGGGGAATGGCGCGATCGGGATCGGCATTCATCAGCCCGTTGATCGCCATCAGCTTCACGTCCTCGTTGGACTGGGCCTCGGCTGTGATGGGCCCCGACCCGGCCTTGGCCTCCGCTTCCAGGGTCTGCGCGTCGCCCAGCCAGCGACTGCCGGAATACTGGGATTTCAAGGTTGCCAGCGCCGCCAGTGCTTCATCCTTGCGCCCGGCGCGATTGAGGGCATAGGCCTTCCAGTAGAGTGCGCCGTCGGCGCGGTCCTGCTTCCGTGAGACCACGGCGTCGAAGAAGCGGATAGCGTCCTCGTACTTGTGGTCGTCCAGCGCGCGTTTTCCGCGCTCATAGGCGTCGGTTCCGAACCGCATGCCCCCGGCTTGCGCCATGGCAATGTTGCGTTTGGCCCTCGCCATGTCCAAACTTGCCTGAACCTTCGCCTTGATCTCTGCCCCGAGTTTGGGCCCGAGCTGGGACCCAAGGTTGAGGTCCTTGAGCTGCTTCGTCGCCTGCTCCACCTGTTCCTGCACTTGGTCCAGATCGATATTTACTTCCGCCCGAATTTGTTCGGCCAGCTCTTGGGGCGACTGTCCCAGGACTGGTGCCGCCAGAAGTGCCGCCGACACAACTGCCCGATTCAACATCTTCATATCGTTGTTCCGTCCTTGTATAAATTGGTTTCCAAAACCCGAACCTTGAATAACAGGGAGCCCGAGTCCAGGCGTTCCCGCAGCCTTCGCAATTCGGCGGGTGCGACTTTCTCGGGCGCGTTCGCAACATCAACCAGCACCCGCTCCATCTCATCCACAATCTCGAGGGTCGCGCTGCCACCGGAAGCCGCTAGGCTCTGACGGAGCAGACGCCCTTCATCCACCAGATCCTCGGCAACCGTCCGCTGCGCTGCCGGTTCACCCTCGTTGGCAATTTCCGTCAGGACCATGCCTGCGCGTTCCAAATGGTCGGCGAGGGCGATGGCCAGAATGCGCTGCCTGGCCTGCGCCGACAGGCCCGTAGTGATCGCAGGCTGAGTGCGTGGCACCGTCACCCGGCCCGCGAGGAATGCGGCCAGGATCGCGGCACAGGCAAGCGCCAATCCCCAAGCCGGGGACCAACCCCAGAGCCAGTGAGACCTACCCCTGGGCTGGCCGTCCTCCAGTGCCGGGGCCAACCGCGCCCATGCTGAGCGTCCATACTCGGGACCGGGCTCGGGCACCTCGAAGTCCGCACAAAGCGCGAGCGCTTCGGCCAATGCCTCGGCAGCCCCGCGGCATGCCGGGCAGGAATTCAAATGCGCCCCGGCCCAGGACGGCGCATCCGGCTCCTTGTAGTACACCAAGATCAATTCTTCTTCGGACAAATGCCCATTCATCGAGCAACTCCCTCCAAAGCCAAGCGCAACTTGGCCACCGCCCGGAACACCGAATGTTTGGCCGCACCGGGCTGGACACCCATGGTCCTGGCGATCTCCCCGATTCCAACGCCCTCATAATGGCGCAGCACGAAGGCTACGCGCTCGGCGTCGCTGAGTCCATCGATGGCCCGACTCAGCATTTCGCCCACTTGGCCACTCACCGCCAGTCGCTCCGGTGACGGACCTTCCGACGCAATCCTGTCCATCCCGTCCTCCGATCCGGTTTCCGTAACCGTCACAACAGCCTGTTCCCGCGACCGCTTCCGCGAACGTAGCAGATCCAGCGAACAGTTGGAGCAAATTCGGTGGAGCCACGTACCGAATGTGGCCCGGCCGTCGAACTTCCCCAATTGCTTCCACGCACGGAGAAAGGTCTCCTGGACCATGTCGTCGGCATCCGTGTCGCTGCCCGTAATGCGGAAAGCCAACCGGTGCAGTCCGCGCGCATGCAGCTCCACGAGATCCCGGAAAGCATCCCGGTCCCCGCGTTGCGCCCTGCCCACCACGATGTCAGCGTCCGTCAGCATCCGTTACAGCCTTATAGACTCGATTTGCGCGTGGCGGTTAGCCGTCGCTGAAAAAGATCGCCAGCGCGGTAAAGTAGAGTCTTGATAACAGATCTCGTCCAAATCCGCCGCCTGGGCGAAAAGAAGGTCAAGGAAAATGAACTTTTCCGGCGGCATATGAAGCGGCACGACTTCCCCGAACGCCGTTTCCGCAAGCTGGCCGAGGAAATCGAGGAAAAGATCGACTGCCGCACGTGCGCCAATTGCTGCAAGGTGGCCGAGACGAATCTGACCGAGCGGGACGTGGAGCGGCTTGCTTGGAGCATGCGGATTTCGCCGAAGCAGTTCGTGGACCAGTTCACGACAAACTCGGCACAGGAAGAGGAGGAGGAAATCATCCTCCGCCGTACCGATTCCGGATGCATCTTCCTCGATGGCAACGATTGCACCGTATACGAGGTGCGTCCCGACACCTGCCGCGATTTCCCGCACTTGGTGCGCGGGGCTGGGTCCATCCAGAGCCGCATGTGGCAAATGCCGGACCGCGCCACCTACTGCCCGATTGTCTACAACGCCCTCGAACAGTACAAGGACATTGTGGGTTTCAAGCGCGAAGGCACCTGGTAGGTTATTTCGGGTACCAGTCCAGAATACGGACTTCGACGCCGGAATCCTTGAGGCCGGCCTCGAAAGCCTTCAGGTCGGAACCCCGGTGGTGGTACGGAAAGACCACGGCGGGATGGAACGCCTTCACCGCCGCGGCAGCTTCCTGGGGCGTCATGGTGAAGGGTAGGTTCATGCAAACAAACGCCACATCGATATTCTTCAAGGCCAGCATCTCAGGCACGGCCTCCGTGTCACCTGAAAAATAGAACCGCTTGCCGCCGAACGTCAGAACGTAGCCGTTTCCCCGGCCCTTGTCGTGGTACAGCTGCCCGGCCGAAGGTCCCCGTGTCAAATTGTAGGCGGGGACAGCCTCGATCGTCCAGCCTTCCCAAGTTTTCGATTGGCCGTTAGGAATGGAATTCACCACGTCCATCTTCTCGGTAACGGCCGGTGGCCCGAAGATGACGGTACCCTCGCGCTTGATCTTGTCAATATTCGGCTGCGACATATGGTCGCCGTGGATGTCCGTGATCAGAATCATATCCGCCAGAGGCATTCCCTCAAGCTTGCCTTGCGCCGGATCGACGTAGATTATTTTCCCCGCCGCTTCGATCATCACAGTGGCATGTTGGACTGGAGTAATCTTGACCGGGCTAGCGCCAGTCTCAAAGGTCTCCACGGCCTGGAGCGAGGAGCAGCAAACGATCAGCAGGAAAAGCAATTGCTTCATGGCCCCATCCTACCGCAGGACCGCGTCGACAGCGGGCGGCACGATATCCTTGCCAAGTGGGCCAAATTCCCCGTGTTGCGTTCTTCACCGACACCTTTGAAGAGATCAATGGTGTTGCTCTCACCAGCAGGCAACTGACGGATTTCGCCAGAAGGCACGACTATCCATTCCTGTGCGTTCGAGGCGGCCCGGAGATGCGGGAGTGGACCGAGGGGCAGATCCGGCATATCGAACTGAAGCGCGGGGCCCTCGCATTCGAACTGGACAAGGGGTTGCAGCAGGACCCGATGCTCTGGATGCAGGCGCCACGGATTGGCCAAATCCTTGAAGAATTCAAACCCGACATCGTCCACATCGTCAGCCCCGGTGATGTTAGCCTGATTGGACTGCAGCTCGCCAAGCAAATGAAGTTGCCTTTGGCGATTTCCTGGCACACGAACCTCCACGATTTCGGCGCGATGCGTTTGGACCGGGCCATTTCGTGGGCCCCGGACCCGGCCCGCGAGTCCGTCTCCTCGGCCACCTCAACCGCGATTCTCGCGATTGTCCTGGCGTTTTACAAGCTCGGGGACGTCCTCTACGCGCCGAATGACGAGCTGGTCCAAATGATCCACGAGAGGACCGGCAAGCCCGTTTTCCTGATGAAACGCGGCATTGACACCCAGCTCTACAGCCCGGCAAAGCGCACTGCCGACGACGGGATTTTGCGACTCGGATATGTGGGGCGCATCACACCGGAGAAAAGCGTGCGATTTCTGCGGGAGCTGGAGATCGGACTCCAGCAGGCGGGCGTGCCCCCGTTCAAGTTCACCGTTATCGGCGACGGCAGCGAGTTGGAATGGATGCGGGAAAACTTGGAGTCCGCCGACTTGCCCGGAATCAAGCGCGGCGAAGAGTTGGCGGATTGGTACGCCAACATGGACGTTTTCGTTTTCCCATCGCGCACCGACACCTTCGGCAATGTGGTGTTGGAGGCATTTGCGTCGGGAGTACCGGCGGTCGTGACGGACTCCGGTGGACCGAAGTTCATCGTCCGGGACGGCATTTCCGGCTATGTGGCCGCATCCAGCGGCGAGTTCATTGAACGGACGGCCCGGCTGCTGAAGGATGCCGACCTACGCCGGAAAATGGCCAACGCTGCACGGGAACAGGCATGCGCGGAATCCTGGGATGCGGTCTTCGACAAGGTGTACGAAGCGTATTTAACAGGCATCGCGGCCCGGTCCGCCATGGACCGGGGAGCAGTATAAGGCCCGGAACTAGACCGTGAAGCCGAATGGCTCCCGCAAGCCCTTCTTCACATTTGCCGAGAGGGTCCCGACGCCTTCGATCCGCGCGCGCACCGAATCGCCAGGCTTGATCCGCGCACCCTTGGGGCATCCAGTGGAAATAATGTCGCCGGGGTGCAGCGTGAAGAAATCGCTGTGGAACGAGACAAGTTTCATCGGGCGGTGCTTCATGTGGTTCACAAAGTCGCGCGAACAGATGCCGCCGTTGTGTTCGGTGATCACTTCGAGCCCCAGAACATCCGGCACCTCGTCGGCGGTCACGATCACCGGGCCGAAGCTGAAAAATGTATCGATGCTCTTGGAGCGGGTCAAGTAGCGCGGATTCTTGCGCAGGACATCGAGTGCCGTCAAATCCAAGGTGGTGGTGTAGCCGTAGATCACCTCCGGTGCCTTGTCCTCCGGAACGAAACGGCAGCTCCGCCCGATGATGACTCCAAGCTCGCCCTCGGCGTCCACGTCGTCTGAAACCTCGCTTGGCGGCAGGAAGATGTCCCCGCCCGGCTGGAACATGCAGGACGCGGGCTTCATGAAACTGCCCGGTTCCTCCGGCTGGACGGCATCGATGTCCTCGGCATGGGATTTGTAGTTGAGACCGATGCACCAAATCTTGGGCGGCACGGCATAGGGTAACCTTGGCTCCACCTCGGCCAAGGAGATCGGACGAACACCCTCAACAGGAATCTCGCGGATATCCTGACGGATAATATCGAGCAGGTTGTTCGGCACGCGCAGGTCGTACCGGGCGTTGATTTCCAGAACCGGGGCCACGCCCTCGGGTGTCAGGACGCCGGCGTGGTCCTGCCCGGCGTAGCGGAATGTCATCAGTCGCATTTAGAGATCATGATATCGAACGGGCCATGGCACAATATAGGGAGCATGAGCGTAGCTCCGATTGACCTCTCCATTGATTTTGATGCCCCCCTCGCCAGCACCGGCGTGGACCTTTTTGCCCGCATTGACAACGAAACGATGGAGCAGCAGTTGCTGCAATCCGGCGTTGTAATGACGACAATCGACGGTGTGATCAACTGGGGCCGCAAGAACTCCATCTGGCCGATGGCTTTCGGTCTGGCATGCTGCGCGATTGAAATGATGTCGATGTCGGCCTCGCGCTTCGACATTTCCCGCTTCGGCGCGGAAGTGTTCCGCGGGTCGCCCCGGCAGAGCGACCTTATGTTTATCGCCGGCCGAGTATCCAACAAGATGGCACCAGTCATCCGACATTTGTATCAACAAATGCCGGAGCCGAAGTGGGTGATCTCGATGGGTGCATGCGCCACCTCGACGGGTGTCTTCAACAACTATGCGCTGATTCCGGTCAACCAGGTAATACCAGTGGACGTCTTCGTGCCCGGCTGCCCGCCCCGCCCGGAGCAGTTGATCCACGCCGTGATGATGCTGCAGGAGAAGATCGGCAACTCCGCCGGTGCCACCCGGCAAGCGCTGAATTTGTAAGTCACTTGGAATTGCGACCTGATACCAGCATTTGGTACCGAGGATCCCGGCGGAGTGCCATAAACTCGGGCTCGTTTTGAATCTCGCCGACTTGGTAACCGCCATCCAAGGCCTTCGTCAGGGCTGAGAAAGCAGCATCCCGTTCACCCGAAACCTCATAGGCCAGCGCCATTTGAAACGATGCGCTAGCTTTTGTATTTGGATCGTGCTCGAGTTCCGCGAGAAGCCTCTTCGCCTGGGCCGTCCTGCCTGACGTTGCCAGCCTTTGCATAGGGTGGCTTTGAGGCCAGAATCGGTTGGGCGGATTTCCAACGAGCGCTGCAGGGCGGTTACCGCCTGGTCCGCGCGTCCCAGGTGGATCAAGCTGGCCGACAAGTTTCGGTAAGCCTCGTAGTTGTCGGGCGCAATTTCCAACGCTTTTTGGAGAAGCG
>CAITMP010000386.1 GCA_903893525.1 uncultured Acidobacteriia bacterium
CATCGCTTCCACGGAGGCCGATTCCACAACACAAGCGCCATAGGGCTCCCAACCTCGGCCCGACTCCCTCCGGGCTTGTTCAACCAAGGGTGTAGTTGCTGGCTCCGCTTCGCTCCGCAGCAATACACCCTTTAATGTTAGCCATTTTTAGAACAGACTAGAGACAAACTCTTGCACCGGAGCTTTCAGTAGATCTTCGGGATGATCTCCGCCAAACGTCGCCCATGCCGACTTACCTTTGACCTCCGCACTTGCCATCTCAGCCCCATCCTCGACACGCACCACCTTCACAAACAGCTCCATCTTATCGCGAATACCTGACCATTCGGTCGCGCGATCTTCCCATCGGGTGATCTTTGGAATGATCGCGTAGGCACATTTCTTTTCTTTGGCTGCCGCTACAGCCTCGGCGGTTGAGCCCTGGCGCTCGCCAACGATAACACTGTCGGCATAGCGAGATAGCGCAGCTTCAAACGCCGACGATACCGCAACACCGCTTCCCGTATACTGCTTACCGCCGTAGCTCCCGTCAGCTGGAGTGACCACGTAGATGCTTGTACCTCGCGTGAGCTTCTTCGTCGGAGCGGAGGATGCTGATTCGACTGTGGTTGTTTGGCAGGCCGTCAAAAAGATAGCCGCGAGGAATGCAGTTATCGCAGGTAGGATTTTCATATGGCTAACGGCACGGGTGAGACACCGCCAGCCGCTGACGGTGGACTGGAAACTGCGGGCTCATGGCGGTTGGCTCGAACCGATGGTTAGGCACTTCGTCGCTAATCTTTGGTCAGCTCCCTAATCACGATGCCACCAAGCCTGTAGTAGAATAGCGGCACAAGAAATATGACTGCAAAACAGAGAGGCACAATGATCTGCTCATGTCCGGGAAAAAACTCACCCTTGCCACAACGATACAGGAACCACGGAGCAAACGTGACGGACACGCCCTGAAGTGCGGCAATCACGTAGTAAAGAGGCGAACGCACAAACCTCTGCCACTTTGAATCAATCTGAATGGTGACCATATTCATAACGTGAAATTGCCGCGCCTAACAGTGTAGTGAGCCGAACCCGGTTTTCCGTCTTTCGGCAATATTCATAGTGCCGAAGGGGGGATGAGGGGTGAATCGGTCATATTGGTAGTGCCGAAGGTCTTTCCAGGCTCCTTGCCGGTCATATTGTTATGACCGTTGGCGATTCTTGGGGAATCGAGGGTGTTGTCGAGCAGGATCTGGCGATTCGAGCACACTGTGCGGCCTGGGTGGTGAAGTGCACAGGTGCCGCTTTCTTAGAGACTGTGGTTGGATGGATTCCATGAGTGAGTTGTCTCGGAATCTCGGCAGTGGAAGCCAGGGCGGCGGTGGCGGTGGAGGTGGAGGGTTGCAGCCGAGTGGCCGCCGGCTCAGGCAACCAGGGGTCCCGCGGGGGCGCGAGGTTGACCGATCTTTCCGGGCGAATTCCGGTCTTGAGCCGGTAAGGAAAACGCCGGATTCCCAGGGCAACCGTACGAGGGACCGCCCCCTTTTCATCCCCGATGCCAAGGCGCCGTTGCGGGACCAATTGCGGCAGGTGATGCGGTTCCTCCACTATTCCTATCGAACCGAGCTGACGTATTGGCACTGGACCGTCCGTTTCCTCCGCTTTTGCCGGCTTCCCGATCAGGGAACTTGGCGGCACCCCAGGGAGGTGGGGGCCCCGGAAGTGGCGGCATTCCTTTCCCACCTGGCCACCGACTTGAACGTGGCGGCCTCCACCCAGAATCAGGCGCTCAATGCCCTCGTTTTTCTCTACGGCTCGGTGCTGCTTCAGCCTTTGGGAGATTTGGGGAAACTGGCTCGGGTCCAGCGTCCTCCGCGGGTTCCAGTGGTCCTCACACGGCACGAAGTGGCCGCGATCTTTACGGCCTCGGAGGCTTCGTTTGTTTTGTTTCTGAAGCTGTTGTACGGGACGGGAATGCGTCTCATGGAGATGCTGCGTCTGCGGGTGAAGGACGTGGACCTGGAGCGACGGCTTATTGTCGTCCATGACGGCAAGGGGCGGAAGAGTCGGGTCACCATGGTACCCGAGACGCTCGTCTTGGAGTTGGAGGGGCACGCGAAGGCCATTCGACGGGTGTTTGACCAGGATCGGACCGACCGTGCTGCCGGGGTATGGCTCCCGTTTGCCTTGGAGCGGAAGTATCCCAATGCTGGCCGTGAGTGGCCTTGGTTTTGGTTCTTTCCGGCGGATCAACCTGGCCGCGATCCGGTGTCGGAACTTCATCGTCGGCACCATGTCTCGCCCGACGCCGTGCAGATGGCAATGCGTCGTGCGGTTTTGAAGGCAGGCCTTAGCAAGGCGGCCACGCCGCACACCTTGCGGCACAGTTTCGCCACGCATCTACTCGAATCAGGGACGGATATCCGGACGGTACAAGATCTGTTGGGTCATGCGGACGTGGCAACGACGCAGATTTATACCCATGTATTGAGTCGGCCCGGGATTGGCATTCGGAGTCCGTTGGATCGGGGAGGATGAGTCCAAAGTCCAAAGTCCAAGGTCCAACGGTGGAGTCGAAGGTCGAAGGTCGAAAGTCGAAAGTCGAAGGTCTGGGAATACGGGATTTGATGCGGCTTGGTGCCTTCGTTGTTTCACCTTCTGCTTTCCTGGGTTCCAAATTTGATCCGAGTGGCCGGCGGAGGTGGGGCGCACCTTCAGCGCTTGCGGAGGTATCGGGGAATGTTCCTGGGACTTTGCCCCAGGCTATGGATGTTCGGGGCCGTTGGCCCGGCGGAAGGGAAGGTCCAAAGTCCAACGGTGGAGTCGAAAGTCGAAGGTCGAAGGTCTGGGAATACGGGATTCGATGCGGCTTGGTGCCTTCGTTGTTTCACCTTCCACTTTCCTGGGTTCCAAATTTGAAACCCGAATTGCGGGGCAGGATTGGGGTGGCTACGCCCGGTCGCTTCGGCGGGTATGAACCAGTGGGTCGATCCGTCGAGACAACCAAGAGTCAGGGTCGGCGTCCTTGGCACTTCCTTTTCCCGAAGGAGACGATGGGAGAGGGGGGAAGGAAAGTCCAAAGTCCAACGGCCGGAGGTCGAAAGTCTAAGGTCGAAGGTCCCGGACCGCCTGAACACGGGACTCCGAACGGGGTAGCTAGCCCCTGGGGGCGTTCCGACGGTCAGGTCCGGGTCAGGATTTGACCCGACCTCCCAGTCCAACAGCCAAAGTCCAACGGTCGAAAGTCGGAATCTTCGGCTCGTGCTTTCGTGCTTTCCAAATTCAACCCTTCTTGAGGGCAGTTTGGAGCGCGCGTTCAGCGCTTGCGGAGGTATCGGGGAAAGTTCCTGGGACTTTGCCCCAGGCTATAGATGTTCGGGGCCTTTGGCCCGGCGGAAGGAAAGTCCAATGGCCGAAGTCGAAGGTCGAAGGTCCCGGACCGCCTGAAGACGGGACTCCGAACGGGGTAGCTAGCCC
>CAITMP010000387.1 GCA_903893525.1 uncultured Acidobacteriia bacterium
CGGTGCGGGGTAAACCGCACGCCAATTTGGTTTGACGCAATGATTGGGGTGAGCTGGCTTTGTCAGCAGATGGCAGCTGCACTGCAACCTGAAGAATAAGCCATGGATCAACGGGAGCAACATCAACGAGATGGTGAAGAAACTCGCAAAGCCAATCCCCAACCGACATTTCCCAGATGGCCGCCAAGAGAAGGCCGATTGAGGGCAAGATTGTCGTATGGGATGGCATTGCGCAACCGGATTTTGGCGTGCTGGCGCTTTCAGCCGCTCCTTGACGCTCCAATCTGACAATAGGTCTGCTCGCCCTGCGCAAAAAGCGTGATTTTCACGGGGATCGGACGCAACTTGCCCGTCGGTGCCGATGCAGGGCTCAGAGCTTGCGGTCAGCATTGGGTCGGTGCTCGACAACGCAGATCAGCGATGTTGGCAAGAATACGGCGGAATAGGTCGCGTGGCACCGCCACCTCGGCCATCTGGAAGATGGCGTAGCGGGCATGGGTGACGAGCTTCGCCCCGATCTTCACGAGCTTGTCGCGGATGCTGGTCAGCGACCAGTGCTGCACCTCCTGCGGAAGCGCGAGGGTGCGCAGGAAGTTGGCGAGATTGTAGGCGAGGGCATGAAGCTGGAGCCGCACTGCGTTGCCCCTCATCGTGCGGCACGACAGCCGGGTCCATTTGACCGCGTTCTTGCCCTCCTTGATATACTGCTCCGCCGTGCCACGCTGGTTGTAGAACACCACGACTCGATCGGCACCGCGCGCGAGGTTGGTGACGATGAAGCCGACGCGCGGATAAAGCTCGCCCGGATGCCATTCGACCTTGGCGACCACCCGCCGTTTCCGGCTCCATGATCCGGCCTGATAGCGAAAGCTGGCATAGAGCCGCCGAACATGGCTGGGTGGCCTACCGACAGGACGCTTGAGCAAATGAGCGACGTGGCGCTGAAGCGTCGCGTTGGCCTTGAGGCGGATGGCGTAGTTGTAGCCCTCGGCCTCAAGGAAGTCGTAAAGGTCAGGCAGCGCGAAGGCGGCATCACCCCGGAAGAACCGCCGCTTGATCGCGCCACCGCGATAACGCGCCACCACCGGCTCCAACACATCGCGCCAGCCATCGGCGCTGTGGACGTTGCCGGAGCGCAGTGAACATCGCTCCAGATCGCCAAACTGGTTGAACACGAACAACGGGTGGTAGCAGGTGCAGCCGAAGTGGCCGTTGTAGGCGGTGCCTTCCTGCTCGCCATGCGTGGGGCTTACGCTGCTGTCCATGTCGAGCACCACGACATTGGTCGGGCGGCGGGCATGCACCACGTCGATCCACCGGCCCGACAGATCGGCGAGCGCCGTGACATTGGCTTCTTTGGCCAGAACCTCGGTCTCGAAACGCCCCATCTGACTGGTCGAGGCAGCCTGTCCCATCACGGCCTGCCCACCCACGATCCAGCGCATCGCCGGGTCAACCCCGAGCCGGTCGGCGTCGTTGACGTCCTCGTAGCCTGCGAGCCGCCCGAACACTGATTGCCGGAACTGCGCCATCAGGCTGTGCCTGCTATTCCGGCCCGTCCTGCTATCGGCCAGTGCATCCCCAGCCATGCCCGTCAGGCCCAGCGCGTCATCAAGTTCCCGAAAGGCCAGCAAGCCGGCATCCGAAGTGATCCGCGACCCGTGAAACTCCAACCTCAGGCGGCGGTCAAAATCGACCCGCAAATCACCCGTTTCCGCTTCACCCGCCGGGTGCGCCATAAAATCAGCCCTCAAGACCAAATATCATGCTGATATTGCTACACTATACTGCCAAAATTGCCAGATTTTCCCATTCGCATCTGGGAAATGTGGGTTGAGTGATGGCTATCGAAACCAAGCCTTGGGACGCAGCCGAGGTGC
>CAITMP010000388.1 GCA_903893525.1 uncultured Acidobacteriia bacterium
ATGAAACTACTCGGAATCATCCTAATAGCCTCGGCGCTCTCCGCCCAGACCAGACCCGCCATCGACCACATGGTCACCGCCAGCGGCTTCGGGGCCTACGCCGGTGTCGCCGCCCCCGCCTCCTGGGTGGAAATCTATGGCAGCAACCTCGCCGGGACCACCCGCAGCTGGACCACCGCGGATTTCAACGGTACCGCAGCCCCCACCACGCTGGACGGCGTCACCGTCACCATCAACGGCATCCCGGCGTACATCAGCTACGTAAGCCCGATCCAAATCAACGTCGAACTCCCGGACGGCCTAGCCACCGGCGGCCCGCTTCCAGTCGTCGTCAGCTACGCCGGTCTCTCCAGTACCGCGTCCGCCCTCACCATCAACACCTTGCAACCCGGACTGCTCGCCCCCTCCACGTTCCAGGCAAACGGCAAGCAATACGTGGTCGCCATCCACTCAGCAACGGGTGCCTACGTGGGCAACGGGAGCATAGCAAACGTCCCCAGCAACCCAGCCGTCGCCAATGAGACCCTCGTCTTCTTCGGCGTCGGTTTCGGAACGGTCACCGGCGCAACCGTCGCGGGCAAAACCGCCGCGGGCGCGTCCACCCTGACAAACACCTTCAGCATGACCATCGGCGGCTCCACGGCGACCGTTGCCTACGCCGGTCTCGCCCCCGGACTCGTCGGCCTCTACCAATTCAATGTCGTGGAACCAACCGGCCTCGCCACCGGTGACGCCGTCGTCCAAGCCAAAGTTAACGGCACCGCCACCAGCCAACAAACCCTCTACCTGCCTGTTACGGGCTCCGGCATCGCCCCGTCGGCTCCCACAGGTATCGCAATCACCCCCGGCAACACCACACTCACCATTTCGTTCACCGCCCCGGCGTCCAACGGCGGTGCGGCCATCACTTCCTATACCGCCATCTGCACAGCGAACGGAACTTCCAAAACCGGAACCGGGACCGCGAGCCCCATCCTTGTCACTGGCCTCACCAACGGTACAACCTATTCCTGCACCCTTTCGGCCAGCAACAACTCGGGAGTCGGAGCCGCTTCCAGCGCTGTTACGGGCACTCCGTCCCTCGGCTCCACCGGGACTTACAACACCCTCTGGATCCCCGACACGATCACCGGAACCACATTCAACCTGACGCTCGCCCCCGGCACCAAACAAATCCGGACGGGCGACGCCACGAACACCTACAGCTACAACAACTCCGGTTTCTGGGGCCCCACGCTGATCATGAACAACGGCGATTTCGTCCAGATGAACGTCACCAACAAGCTCTCCGAACCCACCACCACCCACTGGCACGGCTTCCATATCCCGCCCGTCACGGATGGCGGACCACACCAGGCCATCGCCGCCGGTGAGACTTGGACCCCCTCGTTCGAGATCAAGAACAACGCCGCCATGTATTGGTACCACCCCCACCTGCACGAAAAAACCGTGGACCACCTCCTCCACGGCGCAGGCGGCTTCATCATTATTAAAGACCCTACCGAAGCGGCACTCCCCCTCCCCCGGACCTACGGCATCGACGATCTTCCGCTCGTCCTGAGTAGCCGCAAATTCCTTTCCGGCGGCAACCAGTTCAACCTCGACGTCTCCGTCTCCCCCTACGGCGACTACGCGCTCACCAACGGCACCATGAACGCCCAGGTCAATCTACCCGCGCAGTTTGTCCGGCTGCGCGTGTTAAACGCTGAAATCGAACGCGCCTACAACCTCGGATTCAAAGACGGCCGCACTTTCTATGTGATCGGCAATGATGGCGGACTTCTCGACGCCCCCGTCGCCGTCACCCGCCTGAAAGTCTATGTCGGGGAGCGCTACGAAATTCTGGTGGATCTCACCAAGGACGCTGCCGGCAGTTCGTTGGATCTCCAAGCATTCAACGGAGGCCAGACCTTCGGCTTCCCCGGCGGGGAACCGGCCACCAGCGGCACCTTCGGCAGTCTGCTCAACAACACCACGTTCAACGTGCTCCACATCAACGTGACCAGCCCAACCGGCAATGCCATTACCAGCCTGCCCTCCAAACTGGTCACCAACACCTACCTCACCTCGTCCGACGCCACCTCGAAGCGGACGGTGAACATCACCGACAAAGGCCCCGGCAGCCCGTTCACCTTCGACAACGCCGCCTATAACATGGATAAAATCAACCAGACCGTCACCCTGAACGGGGTCGAGGCATGGACGATCTCCAACAACCGCACCTTCAGCCACGCCTTCCACATCCACGACGTCCAATTCAAAATCGTGGCCCGCAGCACCGGTACCATCGCCAGCTACGAACAGGGCTGGAAGGATACCGTGTCCGTGCCCTTGGGGGAAACCGTGACCTTCGTCGCCAAGTTTGACGACTTTAGCGACGTGGTGAACCCGTACATGTACCACTGCCACTTCTCCAACCACGAGGACGAAGGAATGATGGGCCAATTCATCGTCGTAAAACCATGACCGTCTGGACCAAATCTTGCTTCGCTTTTCTACTGCTTTCCTCCCTATCCCACGCCGCGGAACCGGTCACCATCCGGTTCCGCGCCGTCGCGGGCGGGCAGGAACTTTCCTGCGGCAGGAAGTACGAAGGCATCGGAACCACCAAATCGAGCATTTCGCCCCGCGATTTCCGTTTCTACGTCCACAATGTCCGACTCCTGACCGCAACCGGACAGGAGATTCCCCTGGACCTTGGCCAGGACGACAAGTGGCAGTTGGATGACGTCGCCCTTCTCGATTTCGAGGACGGAACCGGTTCCTGCCGCAACGGAACCGCCGAAACGAACCGCCAGATCACCGGCACTGTCCCCGCCCCGGCCAAGTTCCGCGGCCTCAAGTTCACCCTCGGTGTCCCCTACGCCAAGAACCATACCGACCTGCTTTCCATGCCCGCGCCGCTCAACCTCACCGCCATGGCATGGACTTGGAACGCCGGACGCACCTTTGCCCGCCTCGATTTCACCAGTACCGGCACCCCGCGCGGCTTCGCCGTCCATTTGGGAAGCACGGGTTGCACCCCCAGCACCACGGCCAACACCGTCCCCACCACCTGTGCCCAGCCCAACCGCTTCGAGATCATACTCCCGGATTTCGATCCCTCCAGCGACACCGTGCTCGCCGACCTAGCGTCCTTGCTCGCCGAAACCGACGTCGACCATGCCACCGGTGGCAGCATGCCCGGCTGCATCTCGGACCCCGAAACCCCGGCTTGTGGCCCCATCCTGCGCCGTTTCGCCACATCCTTCTTTAGGACCGGCAAATGAAGCTGGCCGCCGCCCTCCTCCTCATCGCCGCATCGGCCTTCGCCCACGACGCCAACGGCCGCTCAAGCGCACCCATCGAGTCGCGACGGCTCATCAACCCCCTCGGTTCCTCGGAGGCCCGCCTTTTCTCGGCGGGCAGGAACTACGCCCGCCTTTGCGTTTCCTGCCACGGCGAGGATGGCAAATCCAAAACCCGCTTCGCCGGAACGCTCCCCAAGCGCCCCACGGACCTGACCAACTACGTGATGCAGCAGATGAAGGATGGCGAGATCTACTGGATCATCACCAACGGCGTCGCGGGACTCATGCCCCCGTTCTCCCCCCAACTCTCCGAGAGCGAGCGCTGGGAACTTGTCCTGTGGGTGCGCGAGCTCCGCACCCGCCAACTCTACGTGGAGCGTATACAGCTCGGCACCTATGAATGGCAACTACCGCCTGGATTGCCGCACCCCAAGGTCCCATCGGACAACCTGATGACGGCTGACAAGGTCGAACTTGGCCGCTACCTGTTCTATGACACGAGGTTGTCCAAGAACCGCAAGCAGTCCTGCGCCACCTGCCACCAACAGTCGAAAGCCTTCACCGACGGTCGGGGGCTCGGCTTGGGCTCCACCGGTGAACTCCACCCGCGTGGGCCCATGAGCCTGGTCAATGTCGCCTACAGCCCCGCGCTCACTTGGGCCAATCCGAACATGAAGCGCCTGGAGCAGCAGGCACTCGTGCCGATGTTCGGCGAAAACCCCGTTGAACTTGGCATGAACGGCCAGGAAGCCGAACTCATCCGCCGACTGCAGGCCGAGCCAACGTACAAAGGCCTCTTCGCCGCCGCCTTCCCCAACGAATCCGCCCCCTTCACCGTCGCAAATGTAACCAAGGCCATTGCCTCGTTCGAGCGCACGCTCCTTTCCGGCGACTCCCCCTACGACGAATACCGCCGTGGCGACGACCCGACCGCCATTTCCGATTCCGCCAAACGGGGCGAAACCCTCTTCTTCTCCGAACGCTTCGAGTGCTTCCACTGCCATGGCGGATTCAACTTCACCGGCACCCTCGACTACCTCGGCAAAGGCCAACCGGAAGTGGAATTCCACAACACCGGTCTCCCCAGCCAACTCTTGGCGAAGGGTCTGGCCGAATTCACCCAGCTTCCCGACGACAGCGGAAAATTCAAGGCCCCCACCCTCCGCAACATCGCCATAACCGCGCCCTATATGCACGACGGTTCCGTGAAAACCCTCGAAGAGGCCATCGAGCATTACCGTTCCGGCGGCAAGGAAGCCCCCAACAAGAGCGAATTCGTCAAAGGCTTCGCAGCAACTCAGGCCGAAAAGGCCGACCTGCTGGCATTCCTCCGCTCCTTGACAGACCCGACCTTAGCCTCCAATCCCGCATGGTCGGACCCGTGGCATCCCCAGCGGCTCGCGCAGCCCGTGCCGCCCAAGTTCGTGGTGACTGGCGAGGTTCTAGCAGTTTACCCTGGGGCTGGGGCCGTCACCCTCGCGCATGGCGAAGTTCCCGGACTTCTCGGCCCATCCAAATCACGGGAGTTTCTGGTCCGCGACGCCAAGGACTTGGCTCGCCTCAGGCCCGGCACCAAGATCACCGCCGGAGTTCGAAAGCGCGGCAGTGATTTCCAACTCACCGCACTTCGAGCCACCGCTCCCCGCCAGTAGGAGTAGCACCGACGTTTCCGCAGCGTGATACCCTTGTGGATGTAGGGATAAGTTTTGCCAGCCCAAATTTCCGGCCATTTGGACGCGTCGTCGTCCTGGCCCGGATCGGCTCTGAAGGTGAATGAACCCAAGGAGTATTCGACCCCGAAACTGAATTTTCTGGGTCCAATTCATTGGATCGTCCGGGGCGGCAGCAACCCCGGCTCAGCGGACAGGGACGGATTGACGACATCATGAGAAGCACTCTCACGGTTGAATGAAATCATGAACGGGACCGGCTCCCCAAAGCTGTTGGCACTGGTGGAATTCAGCGACAACCCTGCCCCATCCTGGATCGGGACGGCAGCCGCAAAGTTCGGGTTGGATGCGCTAACACTCCCGAGTGCTTCTCTTGCCGGGACCGATCTGCCTAGGCCGAATCGGGCCAATGCCTGTCCTCGACCGCGATCGTTTTTCGTCTCGGCTGACATCTTTCTTTTCAACGCCGCCGAGCTACTTGAAAGTCTGGGGTCGGACGGGCCAAACGGACCGAATCCGACCCATCCCGATATCGTTCTCGCGGCCTACCTAAAATGGGACTTGGACTGTGCCGCACAGCTCGAGGGGGAGTTCGCCTTTGCGATCTTCGACGAGGCCAAGTCCCGCCTCTTTTGTGTGCGGGACGCTTTTGCCATGCGTCCGTTCCTTTACTGGTGCCAAGGCAACAGGATTGCGCTGTCCGGAGACATCGTCCACTTGCTGGGTATTCCGGGAATACCGAGGGAGTTAAACCGGCGGAAGTTGGCAGCGCATTCGGTATTTTTCGGCGAAGTAGCCGTGGAGGGTGAAACCTACCATGCCGGAATCCACAACTTGCCGAACGGCTGCATGATGACCGTAGGCCCGCATGGCGTGAAGGTCACCAGATACTGGGCCCCCCAAACGCGTGAGGGAATCGTTCCCAGGAAACCGGAAGATGCATTCGCCGAGTTGCGTCATATGATTTTCCGGTCTGTGGAGCAACGCATCAACCGGCCCGGAAATGTGGCGATTCTTCTCAGCGGTGGACTCGATTCGAGCGCTCTCGCGGCAGTCGCGGCCAGGATAATGGAACAACAGGGCCGAAGACTGCAGGCCGTTTCGGTCGTGGCACCGGAAAAGGATCTGCACCGTATTCAGGATGAGCGCAGCTACATAGAGGTATTCCGGTCGTTCCCGAATATAGACATCCACTACGCACCGGTCGAGAACTGCGGGCCGTACGATTGGATTGATGAACCGGAACGGTTTACGGCATTCCCGCACCCTCAGCCGATGTTGCATGCGTCGCATGCAAAGTTGGCGGATTTGGCAAAATCGGGCACCAGTGTGGTTCTTACCGGAGGAGGAGGCGAGGTTGGCCCGACCGCAGGAGCGCAGTCGGAACTCTTCCTAATGCTGGCCAGCGGCCGCTGGAGCAAGGCGTTCGACGAGGCCCGGAAGCGATCGGCCTTGACAGATACCAATCCGCTGCGCTTGGTGCTGGGCTCGTTGCGAGCATATCTCGCATTCGAGCGAAAAACCTACCCGCTGTTCCTACTTTCAAGCGGGTTTACACGCGAGTGCACTGCCCGGCCCCAATGGGTACCGCATTGTGCGTCGCACGCCGAGTTGGCCTTGCATTGGTTCACATACTTGACCCGACACTCGTCCATGCGCTCTGCGCAGTGGCAAAAGCCGGTTCAAGAAGCACTTCCATTTTTCGATAAATCAATCATTGAGTTTTGCATTTCCGCACCGGGTGAATTGAAGTTTCGGGATGGCCACACCCGGTATATGATTCGTGGAGCGATGGAGGGCGTGGTACCTGAAAGTCTGCGCTGGCGTCGAAAAAAATTCCCGTTCATTGTGAATTACGAGGATCGCCATAATGCCCAAGTACACAGGGCCCAGGCATTTGTCCAGTTGATCGGATCGAACGACCCGGTCCGAAGTGTTGTCGATGTACCCCGGCTCATACAGTTAGCCAAACCGACTACCAGCCTCGACAGGAAACAGCGGTGGGGATTGCATGCGTCGGCGAACACAATCAGACTGATCCAGTTCCTGAGACAATTCCCCGACTTCCGAGCATAGATCGACCGACGTATGCCCCTCTACTGTCTTTACGCATTGACGATCGATTCGGCCTTCGAGCTTCCGGAACTACAGTCATTGAAATTGGATGTGCCTGTAGATGTGGACATAAAGATACGGCTGGGGGATGGACCGCCGCCTTTGCCGGGAACCACGATGCGGGATGGGGACATCCAGGTCGTGAGGAATGGCTGGGTTTTTGTAGCCCGCAATGGCAGGGAATTGATCGTCTACCCGCACAGCGGCAACCAACCGGAATCCCTGCCATTGCTGATTGTGGGCAGGCTGATGGCAAATATTTTCCGCCAGCGCGGCTGGCTGCCGTTACATGCCAGCGGCGTCGTAATGCGCTGTGGCGCCCGGCAAGAAACCGCGGCGGTCTTGTTCCTGGGGGAATCGGGCTATGGAAAATCCACTACGGCGGCGGCATTCCACGTGCGGGGCTTCGAGGTCATCACCGACGACATAGCCGCTGTCTCTCCGCTCGGGGGAGCCTGCCTCGTACGGCCCTCCTGGCCCCGCATCCGATTGACCGACGACTCCATGCCTGTTTTGGCAGGGCACGACTTAACGTCTTTCTGGCACGTGGACAAACGCAGCGTCGAACTGGGACGTGGCAAGCTCCGACGATTGTTCCGGATCGCAAGGATCTATGTGCTGCGCTACGGGCCCCAGCTGGAATCGGTTCCCCTGAGTAGCATGGATGCGGTAAGAGTCTTGGACCGCTATTCCTTCCCCAGGAAGCGGCAGACTGGAAGGGATTCCATCAAGGCCGCACTACGGCTCTGTTCCAGCGTGGCATCCACCACACAGGTTCACGAACTGTACCGGAGACGCTCGTTGGAATCCATTGGCGAGGTGGTGGAGTTCGTAAGAAAGGATTTGGAAACCAATGGCTGAGTTTGAGACGCTGGCAGCACTTCTGAAGCCGGTCCCCGTTGAGGTTTTTCTTGAATGCTTCCGGTGCCGGAAGCATCTCCACGTCGCGGGAAGGGCACCTGACCACTTCGCGGATGTGCTGACACTAGCACACATCGACACCATGCTGGAGTCAGGCACATTGCCGGCAGCCGTCGTCAATGTGGTGACGGGCGGAACCAAGTCATCCATGGAGGAGTGGACGCACACTCTGAAGTCGGCGCGCGGCTCGGCGTTGGTGACCGGACCGGACAAGCTGTTGGGGATGTTCTCGAATGGAGCCACCATTATCCTCAATAAGTCCCGCGAGTCGATTCCGACACTCGGCGAGGCCTGTCGCCGCCTCATGTACGAATGCGGCACAACAATTGGAGCCAACATCTATATAACTCCTTCGGGCGGGCAGGGGTTCGACGCTCACGGCGACACGCATGATGTCCTGGTCCTGCAGGTGCACGGAAACAAATTTTGGACGATTTACACTCAGGACGC
>CAITMP010000389.1 GCA_903893525.1 uncultured Acidobacteriia bacterium
AACTGTCAAGTTCGTCAGATCACACTCTGTAAGTGGTGTCTTGGATGGCTTGTGAGCGGGAATCGGGAGCTTTTCCTTCGCCGTTGCCAAAGCCGCTTGGCGCTTTGGCAAAGAAACCATGTGCTTCGGGATCGCAGTCACCGACTTCGGGGCCGCGACGGACCTCCCGCTCTTTGCGACCGCACAACTTGCCGTCGAAGTTCCGACAGGAGCTTGGCCGAACTGATTCAGAGCGGCAGGCTTTGATCCGCCCGCACAACTCAGCACTCCCGAATTACTCTTTGGCGATTTCAGCATAAGCGAGTACTTCATTCCGTGACCGCTCGGTAAGCTGTCGCAGCTTTCCCTCCTCGTCCACATCAGACCGCTTCAGAACTCCTTCAAACCAGTCCGGCAGTTCAATCCCGCCAGTGATCGCCCACCAGCTACATGCCAGAAGCGCCAGTTCAGCGGATCCTCGTTCCGTGACGATCCCGGCGGCTTCCCCGCGGGTAAGGGCCCGTTCCGCTAGCGCCCCAAGTTCCGCCTTGGACAACAATGCCAACTCCGGCAACTCACTTCGCACGAGCGTGCACAAGCGTGCCAGAAATTGCACCCGACTAGCTTCCGTAAAGGCATCCATCATCTGGCTCCGGAGGACCATCACGGAATTATATCCCATATCAGATCAGGTCCGACTGATCGACTCAATTTTGCCATTTCACGCGCGACCGCGCCTAAGGGTCCGTATTCTGTCCCAACACGGTTCGCTCGGTGCATCCGCAGACAGGGGCGCTCCTGATTCCACCCCATCACCGGATCACCATCCACTTCCCATCCCCATTCAAACAAAACACCATACCCACATACCCCGCAGTCTGCCTATCCGCAGTCAAATAATACACCGGCGACTGTCCATTCGACAAATCCAGCCGAGCCAGGCGCCCATTTCCGAAGATCCGCAACTTGGCCGTCGCGGTCCGGGCGGGGCGGAGCGTGTACGCAGCCTCATCGAAAAACTGCGAGTAGTCGCGTCGGCTAAATCCCACCTGCTCGCCGAGACTCCGGTACAAGGCCGCGGCATCCTCCTTGTCCCGCTCCAAGACCCGAGCCGCCAGAGCGTCCAGATTCTTCGCCTCCAGCAGCGCATGGAAGCTTTCTACCTCCTTAACCAATTGCAGGCGGGTTTCCTCCCCGTAGGCAATCTCTCCCGAGGTAAACCAGCGGAAGACGGGATACGGCACGTCCGCCACGAAAGATCCCGTCGCGATGACTGTATTCCCTAGCCGCGTCACGGGTGATGGCCCGGGATATTCCAGCTTGGCAACCTCCCTGCGCGATTCCCGGTCCTCGCTGCGATCCCGAACGTAAACCACGGCGGTGCAGTGGCACTCCTTGTCCATGCGGGTAGCACCGGGCGCAGGAGTCAGGTGAAAGCTGATTTCGTTCGCGCCGTTCCGGATCCATCGATTGGCGGGCAACTCCACCACGAGCGGGAAGCCTTGCACGTTTTCGTACAGCGGCCCGTCGTTGACGCGAATATCGTAGGCGCATCCGGACATGTTGACTTGGACGGAATACATCGGCTCGGCCGACGCCGGGGAAGTTACCATGATCCGCCTCCGCCGAATAGATAGTGTTTCTCGTCGCTGCCCAGCAGATCGGCTTTGGGAATCACGGTCCAGTCATGACTGTAAACAACCTTGCCCGATACACTCATATTCTTCAGGATGCCCCCCTGCTCCGTGTTTTCGCTCTCCTCCGCCGGAGGGTCCGCGAATGTAATCTTCCCGTTGGCACCCACAACCGCATAGATCGTAAGGCCGGCGAATTCCAGTCCTCCCTTGCCGTAGAGCCCGTTCTCGTCGGAGCCGGCGGAAAGATGGCCCTCGAAGCTCGCCTTTCCCCCTATTTTGACCTCCGCCCCAAAATGGAGGCACATGTAGTGCCCATCCACTTTCACATGGCCTTCCAGGGTGAATTCCAACGTCCCGTCCAAGTTGCCCGACCCATCCGCTGTATGGCTGGCCTCCTTCTTGTAATGGAACGTACCGTCCACCGAGCCTTCGACTTCAAAAAAGATGGCCACGTCCACATATTTGTTGGCAGCCTCGCGGAGGCGTTCGGCCATTTGCCCGACGGCGGGGAACTTCGTGGCGAGAAAAGTAAAGATGTCCAGCTTGAGCGACGCGCCCACAAGAGGCTGAAATCCGGTGGTGATATCGGACCGGAAGCCGCAATTCGGGCTTCCTTCGATTTCAGCCCACCCCCAAGTCCCCTTGAACACCGCCTGGGGATACTTGAACTCAACCTTGATGCCACCAAGGTTGCTGCAAACAGACGTAATGAAGTTGACCGTCTTGCGGGCCAAGTTGAGAAGCTCAAGGGCCTCCTCCAACTCGTGCTTAATTTCCGGCCCAAACTTAATGGGCTTGCCTATGACGATAGCGGTCAGCTGGCCCGAAAACTCCAGCTTGGATTCTTCTCCGTCCTTGAAACCGAGGGAAATGTCCACGTCAAAGTCAATTTGGGGGTGGACCACAACGGTGGCAGAGAGGGTTCGCCCCTCGCAGGTATTGGTGCGGACTTCGTACGAGTGGCTTGAGCGGGCCTTGGCTGCTGCGAAAAGCCATGAGAACGGGCGCAGGAGAATGCTGGGGTCGTGATGGGCTTTGAATACGAGCTTGGAATCGGTCTTGGTCTCGATGGAGTCGGTTGGATAGATGTCAAAAAGCTTGGTCTTATGGATTGCGCCACAGGGACCAGCGATGATCTTGGTGGTACAGGTAAGTTTTTCCTTGCCGTTGTCGATGACCTCGAGCTGGTTGCCACCGCCGTCCGGCGCGTGCTCGGGCGGAGGTAGTTCCAGACGGAACTTCCTCGAACCAAAATCACTGCACTCCACGATGAGGGTTTGGTGTTTGCAGGGCTCCTGATCCTGAATTGGGTTCTTGGGAGGCGCACCGGGAGCAGGAGTCACCTTCGTCGGGCCGACCTGAATCTTCTTGCCGCCCTTGCTCGGCAGCAGTATGGGTGGAATTTTTGCTGCCGCCGCCTTGGATTGGCAGGGCACGCAGGGCGATGTTACTCCCTTGCTAACCACTGCGCTTGATTTGCGGAACTTTTCAGCGATGGCCTTCCATTGTTCCCGGTAGGCGCTGTCTGCCGGGGCCATGGTAAGTCTTCGGGCACCTCCGCCGGGAGCAGCAAGATTCGGCGGCAACGTGCCGCCGTTTTGCCTCTTCACCTGCTCGTAAAATGCCTTGTCAACCTTTTGGTTGAAGGCATGTTGGGCGGGGGATACCACTTTGTGGCCGGTGGCCTTGGGGGGATGCGGGGTCACGAATTCCCTCCGAAAAACAGCTCGTCCTCAATCATGCGGAGGATCTGTTCACCCGGTCGCCCGGGGAAGGTTACGATCTCGTCAAGCCATTCTGGACGAGGGCTCTGGCGAAGCTCCCCGTATCCAACGAACAGCTCGATCAGCCGTTCCAGATGGGGTTCCTCCACGATGTTCCATTCCTGGCCGATGGCTCGGATGCGTTCCACAAGACTCCGTAATGCCGCATCGTCCAAGCCCGCGACCTCATCGGGTGAAACCTCTCGGAGGTGCGCGGCCATCCGCACGGCAAAAACGACGGCCTGCTGGGCCTCAAGCGCCTCTATGTGCCGGGAGGTGATCTGAAACATGGCAGGTTTACTTTCCCGCAGCCTTGTCGCAATCGGTACAGACGAACGGGATGGCACCTTCCTTGGCACCTGATACGCTGGCTGCCTGCGATCCGAATGCTCCCCCGGTGCTGAGCCACTCCGTCTTGATCGGGCCGGCCACAACCGCGTCGCAGGCCATTTTTGTAAAAGCAGCCCCGGCAAGCTTCGCAGCCTTCATGGTTCCGGCCTGTGGTCCGCTGCCGCCGCCCATCCCCGCATCCCCTATCAGCACCGTCGGACAGCCAAGAACGATTACGCCGCCGTGCGCGGTGGTGTCCCCGATACGGGCTGCGGGCATGTTGCCGATAATTACCGTAGCCGAGCCTTTTGCAATCACGTCCGGGGGGCCGACGCACACGGCCATATCCCCGACGCGGGCGGCGGGCAGGAAGCCAATCAAAACGGTCGGACATCCGGGCGGTAGAATTGGCCCGCCCACGTGCGGTACAAGTCCGGTCACCATCGGACATGTGTGCATATCTGTAATGCGTGCGGCAGGTGGCATTCAGGACACTCCAACAGCTTTCATGATGCGAAGGTTGTCTTCGCCGGGGTTTTGGACGGCGTAGGCCTGTACGGGCCCGAAAAAGGCCTTCAGTTCGTCGTCGTTCGATGACTCGAGGAAGACCGGCAGTACTCGGGGATCGTAGAAGCGGAAGTACCAGTGCTCGCCTTCCGGGCTCTGGACGATCAGGAAGCGCCGGAAGTGGGCTCGTACGGAGGACAGATCAGCCTTGGAAATGATTATGATGCCCCAGGGCTCGGTCCAGAGCGAGTCATGGATCCAGCGCAGCAGCCACTTGTCGGCCCGGCAAAGGTATGGGGCGATTGCCCAGTAGTCCTCCTGAGCAGTACCGTTATAGAGGGACCCGCCGCGGTCTTCGCCCAAGCTCCGCACCTTTTCGGGCACGGCCGGAGCGTCGCACGCGTCCAAGATGACATACACGTATCCCGCATCGGCCAATTTGGCCAATTCGACCAGCGAAGATTCCCTATTTTGGATTTGCATGATCAGCCCCAACCATTTGGTACTTGAGCCACCGGCACGGTTCCAATGTAGTTTACAACAGCCTGTTCGCCAAAGCGGGCAAGCCGGGGAAATAATTGCGGCGGCAGTGTCGCCTTGCCCCTCCCACACGGCCCACAAAGACTGCTAATGTAGATTATCATGACACAACTCCAGCCCGTTCTGTGGAGCAAGGGTGCGTTCCTGCAACCGCAACACCTTCAAGTCCAGGACCTCTACCTGGACAACCAGCTGAAGTTCCTCGTTGATTCCCTCTTCAGCTATCCCTATGGCTTCAGCAGTCTGACCATTGATCCGGTCCGACTTGCCAGCGGGAACTTTGGCCTAACCGCCGCTTCAGGTATCTTTCCAGATGGGCTGTTGTTCTCGATCGGCTCGGATCATGAACCGGAGCCCCGCCCCCTCGTGGGAGCTTTCCGGGAGGGCGAATCTTCGCTCGTTGTATCCCTTGGTATTCCCCACTACCGGGCGGGTATGAGGAACGTGTCGTTCAAGCCCGGCGAGAGGGCCTCCACTCGATTCGCCGCCGACACCCTCGATCTGGAGGACGAAACTACCGGTATGAATGCGAAGCCGGTGCCGATTGCGCGAAAGAATCTTCGCTATCTCCTGCCCCAGGATGACCACTCGGGCCACTCCGTCCTCCCCGTCGCACGAATCCTGCGGAAGGGGGATCGGTTTGAAGCCGACCGTACCTTTGTGCCACCCTTGCTCCATGTTGCCGCCAGCAGCTACCTGCTTGCAATTCTGGAAACCACCACCGGGATTTTGGGTGCCAAGAGCGAAGAACAGGCTCAGAACCGCCGAGGAAAAGGGCAGGGAGGTGTGGAAATTGCTGGCGGTGCCGCTACGGCCGCTTTTTGGTTGCACTACACTGTCAACCAAAACTACCCTGCCTTTCGCCACCTTTTGAATAATTCCCACCTCCACCCGCAAGCCCTATTTGCCCAAATGCTCGGCTTGGCGGGCGCGTTGACAGCATTCACCCTCAAGATCGACCCCAACGACCTGCCTGTATATAACCACGACGACCTGGGCGCGTGCTTTGCCCAACTCGACAGGATGCTGAGGGATTTGCTCGAAACGGCCATCCCCCGCTACTTCGTCGCGCTGCCCCTGAAGGCGATGGACCAGGCGTATGTTTATGCCGCCTTTATTCCGGAGGATCGATTTTTGGTGGACAGTCGTATCTACCTTGCGATCAAGTCCGAGGCCAACCCTCAGCAAATCATCAACGACGGATTATTGAAGATCGGTTCCAGCGGCCACATCCCCGAGATCATCAACCGCCAGATGAGCGGCGTCAGGTTGGAGCGGACGAGCCATCTGCCGGCAGCTGTTCCAACGCGCCAAGGGTTCCAATATTTCCAGCTGGAGACAGCCGGCGAGTTCTGGCAAGGCATCGTCAGAAGCCGGAGTTTGGCCGCCTACGTCCCCAGTTCGATCATGCAGCCTGTCATGGAACTGTTCATCCTGTTGAAAGCCCCTGTCTAGTGTTCCGGCGGATCAGCCTAGAAATTCGATCACTCCGACGATCAACGCAACCACGACCAACAAGACTGCCACAATGACCAGCATGGTCTTGAGGTCCAACGTTCCGGGAACCTTGCTTCCACTGCGAAGGGCTGAAGAAGTTGCGGGACGTTGCACTCCCGAAGGATCCGGCTTGGCCGGGACGGGCTGCGGCAAGCCCAACCCGGAGGGCGGAGCCCCACCCCACTTTGGAGTAGCTGCGGGCGGTGGTTCCGGAGTGCTCCACAAGGGCTCGGAGGCAACTGGCGGCGCGGCGGGGGGAGAGGGCATTGCAATCGGTGGACGGGCTCCCGGACCGGTTGTTGATGGCGGCTCAGGGGCGAAGAACGGAGCTGCCGGCGTCTGTGCGACGGGAGCCGGTACCACTGCGGCGCGCACGGGCTGTTGGGGGGTTGACTTTCCGAACAGGAAAGTTTCCAGCCCGGTTCCCTTTCCTTGGCTTGGAGGCGGTGCGTGGTCCGGCACCGTCGGCTCGGGCGCGAACGCCGGGGTGCGAAAAGTCGGCGTGGGCTGCGTGCCGTACACCCTCTCCATGATGTCGATCTCCGCCGATGGTTTTGGCGGCACAGCCGGTGCTGGAATCGGCGGCGGCACCGGGTTTCTGTTGACGTCGCCTGTGTGGGTGGAATCGTCAAAACCGGTATCCCGGCCACCGCCAAACATCTGTTTGAGAAATTGGCTGGCTTCCGATTGACTGGGTTGTGGAGGTGCCGAGTTGGTGTTCGTAGCTTGGGGCGCAGGAGCCGGCCCGGGCTGCTGCATGGGCGCGTTTCGGACAGTGGAGGGTACGCTGGCACCCGGCGTCTTCGAATCAGTCCTTCCATAGATTGACTCCAGAACATCGGCCGGTCCCGGCTGGGGGCGGGCGGGTGCCGGAGTTGCTACCGGCGGGGCCGGCGCGGGTGCAGGCGAGGATTGGGCTGATGCGAGTGCGCCACCGTACAAATGACTGAGGAACTGAGTGGCTCCGGACGGGGCGGGCAATGGCTCGCTTGGCACTATGTTTTCCACCGCGACGGGACGGGCTGGCACGCTGGTCGGTACTGAGGGCGACGTTTGAGGCGGGGCCGTCTCCGCCTTTCTTTGCGGCTCCGGTCTTTGCGGCTCCGGTCCAGGGACGATTGGTGCGAGGGCCGCCGGATAAAGTCCCATTTGCCGAAGCTGTCCGGCAGTCTCGCTGCTGACCTCCGGCAACATGTTGGGGGTTGTTTTCGCCGCGGCTGCAGCCATCCACTTCTCAAGGCCCAGCCCGTCCGGCAGCGGTTCTGTCACAAAGTAGCCGCCGCCCTCGCCCTGCCCAGCCTTCAGAACCCTGCTGCGCTCGCTTTCGGGCATGGACATTACCTGCTGGCAAAGCTCCATTGCATCCTTGGTCCGCGACGATGGGAACAGATGGACCTGAACTGGCCTCCCGGTGCTTTTCTCGCGTCCGTTTGACACGAGAATGCCATCCTTATACGTTACTTCCGAGAACGCATACAATTCCTGAAGTTTCATTCCGAGCCTCGTTGATGTACAGACTAAATACTACCGCGTCTGGACTTGTGAGAACCAGGCTGGCTCGGGTATAGTAGGAGTTCCAACCGGAGACCCAAACACCGAATGCACC
>CAITMP010000390.1 GCA_903893525.1 uncultured Acidobacteriia bacterium
AGCCGTTTGGCGCAGACCCACAGCCCGGTGCCATCGAAGTAGAGTAGCTTGATCCGGTTTTTGCGCCGATTGGTGAAGACATAGAGATGACCACTTAAAGGATCCTCCTTAAAAGAGTGGGCGACCAAGTCAGCCAAACCCTCAAAGCTCTTGCGCAAGTCCGTGTTGCCGGCGGCCAGGAAGATGCGGGTGGCGGGCGTCAACGGGATCATGGCCGGGGCAACAACTGCAACCACGTGGCCAGTTCCTGGGCGGTGAAACCGTTGCGCACCTCCAGCGCGAGGCCCGAAGGGAGCACCAGCCGGTAAATCGGTCCCGGCGTGGCTTTGGGAACGAGGTTGGGCAAAGCCACGAACTGCGGTCGGTCCGGGGGTGGCGGCGCGGAAGGCTGCTTGCGCCATTTGTTGAGGGTTGCCACACTGATGCCGACTTTGGCGGCAAACTCCCGCTGGCTCAAAGTAGTGTGACGATAAGCTTGGAGAATCCTCTGGCGACTGGCGAGAGAAGCGTGCTTGCGAACAAGTTTGGAGATTTGCATGGACCCAAGCCTGCGCCCGTTGCGAAAATTTGCCTAGCCGGGGTTAGCAATACGGATACCGAAGTTCGACAGTTACGGGATTGTGGGAAAGGGGGAAGACTGCCGTACTCTTGGGCCAAAGGGCTCGATCCTGCGGGTAGGCGTGCTGATGGCAGTATTCAGCGTCGAAATGTCGTTGGTGCGGCATTTGGGGCGACAAATCGTTGACGAATCCAAGGCATTAGCTTGAAACCACGGGTTGGAAGAATTGCCCGAAGGGCTCAGCGGCTTTGAGCCGCCCCACCTTCGCCAAGCCTCCGGCTTTGCCGGAGGTTTCTGACTCCAGTTTCGCGTCCGGCACAGGCTGAACAAACCTGCAACAGCTTCGCTCACCATCAGATCCGTTCCTTTTTGTGAACTTTGTACCCTATCGTGGCTATTCAACTTCCGGTCTTCCCGCCCAAGTCCAGGTTCCACAAACTTAATCCAGGTTCGATTTGCAGCGATCGGAATTCAGCTTGCCAAATATGTGCTCAGTTTGATCAGTTCCCCTCTGTTCTCTCTGCTACCTCCTGTGGCCAATTAATTTGCTGGTTCCCCCTCCCGAGTCCAACCTCCGGACACTTAACCTGCCCGGCGTAGCTCCCAGCGTAGTCGGGTCCAGTTTCGAATCGGGTGATCCCCCGCCAACCTCCCGGCTCCAATCACCCGCCAGAGCGAATCATTCCGCCGGGGAACTATTTCTCCAACCACTGGCGGAAGGCGGGGCTGGCGGTGGTGCGTTGGGCGAGGAGCGCGTAGCCGGCGGTGAGGGGGTGGCTGGCGTCGGCGTAGAGTTCAGAGGGAAGCGTTTCGGGCACCAGATGGGGAACGTTTTGCGCGGTGAGCCAGGCGGCGATGCCGTCCCGCGCTTGCACGTACCCCGGCCGGCTTTCGGGGGCGACCAGGTGTTCGTTGAACGGCCCCAGCACCACGAAGACATCGTTCCCGCGCGCACGCAAGCAGGCCACCAACCGCTGGAAGGCCGCCCATTGGAGGGAAGCGGAGAGATCCACCCACTCAAATTGCGCGGGACCGCCGGTTTTGGTCCAGGCCTGGTGCCGCGGGCTTTGCGGGCCGCGTTCCGGGTCAGTCGCCGGTGCGACGGGGACGGCCAGGCGGATTTGAGCCAGCGGATTTTTGTAGCTGTTTGGGTACTTCGGCGGGTCCTCCCCGTCGCTGGCCAGGGTCCAGGTGAGGATGCTTTTCTGGTCGAAGTAGGCGTTTTGGAGATGATTGACCCAAGCGATCAGGCCGAGGTTCCGTTCCATCAACACCCCGATCCGCTCGTTGGCGTCCGCCCGGTAACAGGGAATGCGAGGGAAAAATTGCGGGACCAGCCGGGCGTGGTTGAATTTCTCCTCCTTGGTGGCGCTCAAGTCCGCCTTGGGACTGCTCAACCAGAGGACATTACAATGGAGCAGGACTTTCCGGTTGTG
>CAITMP010000391.1 GCA_903893525.1 uncultured Acidobacteriia bacterium
CGACGCTGGACTGTTCAACAACTACGCCCTCGCCCTCGCCAAGGACAAGAAGATCGACGACGCCAAGGTCAACCTCGCAAAGGCCGCCGAACTGGACCCCCCCGGTGCTGGCAAGTACTACTACAACTTGGGCGCACTCCTCGTGAACAGCGGCCAGAACGATGCCGCCACCGATACCTTCAAGAAGGCCATCGAACTCGATCCGACCTACGCCGACGCACAGTATCAGTACGGTGTCGCACTGGCTGGCAAAGCGAGCACGGACGCCAAGGGCAATGTGATCCCGCAACCCGGCACTGTCGAAGCACTGCAAAAGTACCTCGAACTGAAGCCGGACGGCGTCAACGCCGCCGCAGCGAAGGACATGATCGCAGCTCTCGGCGGAACCATCAGCACCACCTTCGTCAATCCGAACGCTCCCAAGCCCAAGGCCGCTCCGAAGAAGAAGTAGTTCCTTCTTCCCAACTCGACTACACTGAAAGGGGATGCCTCGGCATCCCCTTTTTTCATGTTCGTGTTCCTCTCCAGACTGGTGATGTTGGTGATCGCACTTTCCGTGTTGCGGTCGGTCGTGGCATTTCTGCAGGGCCTCTGGACGGACCTCGCCGGT
Organism: uncultured Acidobacteriia bacterium; assembly: GCA_903893525.1. Lineage (GTDB taxonomy): Bacteria > Acidobacteriota > Terriglobia > Bryobacterales > Bryobacteraceae > BOG-234. The sequence continues at coordinate 611 of CAITMP010000391.1, forward strand.
GCTAACCCGGCACCCCGCCGGACACCCGCAGCTGCCAACGGAGGGACCACCGTTTTGCAGCAGGACCCGGTCTGCGGAACCTACGTTCCCACCGAAACCTCACTGAAAAGGATTGTCGACGGCAAGGTGCTCCACTTTTGCTCCAACGATTGCCGCGACCGATACAAGGCCTGAGTGCGCAACCCCCAGATTGAAGCACTATTCTTCGGCCTCTCCCATGGCTCCTCGTTCAAGGCGCTGGCCAGCCGCCTTGCGTCGCGTGACCACTTCGGCACCCTCCGCCTTTCAGGCCTCACGCTGACGGCCAAGGCGGTTTACGCCGCCCTCCTGCACAAGGAAACCCGTCGTCCGCTGGTCATCGTGACGGACGGCAACAAGCAGGCCGAAGCTCTCTACCCCACCCTGCGCACTTTTTGCGATCTCTTCGATGCGGGGACCACCCCCCTCATGCTCCCGGCCATCGACACGCTGCCCGGACAGAACATGTCGCCGCACGCCGAGATTCTTTCCTCCCGCGCGGCTACCTTGGACAAACTGGCCCATGGCCTCGGCGGAATCGTGGTTCTGCCTGTAACCGCAGCCATGACCCGCCTGGAGCCGCCGGAGTACTATCGGCAGCTTACGCTCACGCTCAAGATCGGCGATGAAATCGGACTCGACGACCTGATCTCGCATCTGGAAAGTATCGGCTACTCGCGTCGGGACCCGGTCGAAATGGTCGGCGAGTACTCCGTCCGTGGCGGCATCATGGACGTCTACCCCTCCGACCAGTCCCAACCGGTCCGCATCGAATTCTTCGGCGACGAGATCGAGGAGATCCGGCGCTTTGATCCCGAGACCCAGCGCTCGATCCACAAGCTGAAGGAATGCGTCCTCCAGCCTTTCACCGAATTCCAACGCTCGCGCGAGCTTCTGGCCCGACTGGCCGACCACATGCGGGACCTCGGTATCCGCGGCCGGGATCTGCCGGTCGGTGGCGAACCGTTCCCCGGATGGGAGTTGATGACGGCCCTATTCAGGCCTCGCGAGGGAACAATCCTCGATTTTTTCGACCGTCCGTTGCTGGTGATCGATGAGCCCGAAATGACCTCGGGCGCCGCCACCCGCTTCTGGACCAGGCTAGAGGGCTCCACCGGCGCGGTTATCGTGAAACCCGAACGGGGAGCTTTTACCTGGGATCAGTTTCTGGAACGATCGCACAAGGGCGACACGCTGGAAATTCGGGAGCTCGATCCGATTGGCATCGACGAGGCCCGGATTGGCTTTGAAATTTCCACGCGCCCCTCGATGGCCTTCCACGGCAATCTCCAAGTGGCGATCCGTGAGGCCAAAAACCTATTGGAATCCGGTCGGCGGCTGGCCTTCTTTGCGCCAACCTTGGGCGAGATCGAACGACTGGCCGATGTCTTCAGCGAGTATTCGGTTCCCTACCAGATCGATCTGGCGGGCGAGCGTCCACCGGAGCATCTTCGCCAGCGCGCGCAATCCAGTGCTTCCGCAGTTGCCCTGATCCGGGGCGATATCGCCAAAGGCACGGTTTTTGCCGAGACAGGCCTGACCATCTTCGGCTCCGAGGACCTCTTCGACGCGGTTGAAACGGTCGCCCAGCCCGGTATTTCCAGTCGGCGCGCCGCGTTCTCGGCAGACCAATTCGATCTCAAGCCGGGCGACTACATCGTCCATGCCGATCACGGAGTCGGCCAGTTTCTGGGTCTCCGCGAAATCCAGCAGGGAGACGCCAAGGGCGACTACATGCTAATCGAGTACGCTGGCGGCAACAAGCTTTACGTGCCGCTCACCCGCCTCGATTTGGTGCAACGCTTCCGGGGCGAGGGGGAATCCAAGCCCTCGCTCGACCGCATGGGCGGTGCCACTTGGATCAAGACGAAGACCAAGATCAAGGCCCGCATGCGCGACATGGCCGAAGAGCTGCTGAAGCTCTACGCCCGCCGCAAGATGTGCGAGGGCTTCGCGTATTCCAAGGACAGCAATTGGCAGCGCGAATTCGAGGACGCGTTTCCCTACACGGAAACGAAGGACCAGCGGTCGGCGATCAATGACATCAAGCGGGACATGGAAAGTCCGCAACCGATGGACCGCCTCTTGTGCGGCGACGTCGGGTACGGCAAGACGGAGGTCGTGATGCGCGCCGCCTTCAAGGCCATGGGCGACGGCAAGCAGGTTGCGGTTCTGTCCCCGACCACCGTTCTTTGTTTCCAGCACTTCAACACGTTCAAGAAGCGGTTCCAGCAGTTCCCTGTGCGCATTGAAATGCTGAGCCGGTTCCGCAGCGCCAAGGAATCGACTGCGGTTTTGGCCGATTTGGCTGAGGGCAAGGTGGATTTGGTGGTCGGCACCCACCGGCTGTTTTCCAAGGACGTTGTTTGGAAGGACTTGGGCCTGGTACTGATCGACGAGGAGCAGCGTTTCGGCGTCAAGCACAAGGAGCGTCTGAAGGAAATTTCCCAAGGTGTGGACACGGTCGCCATGTCCGCAACGCCGATTCCCCGAACGCTGCACATGTCGCTGTTGGGACTCCGCGACATGTCGGTGATCGAGACCCCACCGAAGGATCGGCTTGCCATCCACACGGTTGTGGCACCGTTTGCAGCGTCCTTGATCAAGCCGGCGATCGAGTTGGAACTGGCCCGCGGCGGACAGGTGTATTTCGTCCACAACCGCGTCGATTCCATCTTCCACCGGGCGGCGATGATCCAGGAAATGTTCCCAACCATCCGGGTTGGCGTTGGCCACGGGCAGATGCCGGAAGCGGAACTGGAAAAAGTGATGCTCCAGTTCATGAGCCATGAGTTCGACGTGTTTGTCTCGACCACGATTGTGGAAAACGGTCTCGACATCCCGCTCGCCAACACCATGATCATCGAAAAGGCCGAGCACTACGGCCTTTCCGAGCTGTACCAGTTGCGGGGACGCGTAGGCCGGTCCAACCGGCGCGCCTATTGCTATTTGCTGGTGGAGCCGGACACTGAACTGACCGAGGTGGCACGCAAGCGGCTCGCGGCATTGAAGGAGTTCAGCGACTTGGGTGCGGGTTTCAAGATCGCGGCACTCGATTTGGAGTTGCGCGGTGCCGGCAACCTGCTCGGTGGCGAACAGCACGGGCACATCAACGCCGTCGGCTTCGACATGTACATCCGAATGCTGGAGGAGGCTGTGAAGGAACTCCGTGGCGAGGAGGTAGCACCGGAGATCCATTCGGCGCTCAACCTGGGGCTCGACTTGCGGATTCCGCCCACCTACATCACCGATGAAAACCAGCGGTTGCGGGCCTACAAACGGATCGCGCAGGCGGCATCGGAAGCCGACCGGCTCAAGCTGGAGCAGGAACTGGCCGACCGGTACGGCCCGGTTCCCCCGGATGTCATTTGCCTGCTGAAGTACTCGGCGGTGAAGTGCATCGCCGAAAAATTGGGCATTGAGGCTGTCGACCGGCGCCACTCCATGCTGAACATCAAGTTCCACGAAAAGACCAACGTGGACGCGCAAAAGTTGATGGATCTTGTGGCCAGGACCAAGGGCGCGCAGTTTACACCGCTGGGTGTTCTGCGAATTCCCATCGATGGCAACGCCCCTCCGGCTGCCATGCTGGACTACATTGACCACCAAGTCGTTTCGGCTTTGGCGTAGTCTGCACGGCATCCCCCAGGCTTGACGCGACCCCATCCCGGCCGCTATCATAATCGTGATTCATTCCGGGGGGAAAATAATGAACAAAGTCGTTCGCGGAGCCATGTTGGCATCCTTTCTTTCGCTGTGCGCTTTCGCGCAGGAGTTCCGTGGCACCATCGTCGGCCGGGTTGTGGACCCGCAGGGCGCTGTGGTGCCGGGAGCCAAGATCACAGCCACTCTCACAACCACCGGGGCACGTTCGGATTCAAAATCCAACGCCGCCGGCGAATTTACAATTCCATTCCTGACTCCCGGTGATTACCGGATTGAAGGCGAAGCCGGTGGATTCAAGCGTTACGTGCGTCCATCCTTCAATGTGGGCTCGGGCGAACGCATCAGCCTTGACATGCAGCTGGAAGTCGGCGCGCAGACCGAGACGATCAACGTGACGTCCGATGCGCCGCTGCTGGAAACAACCACGGCGACCATGGGCCAGGTGATTGATGCCCGGCAGGTCGAGAACATGCCGATGAACGGCCGTACACCCTTGGTGCTGGCCCAGCTGGCGATGGGCGTGATTCCCAACAGCGACCCGAAATTCAACCGTCCGTTCGACAACGGCGGCCCCGCAGGCTTCTCCATGGGTGGAGCGCCGGCGCAGTCGAACGAGTTGCTGATCGACGGTGCTCCCGATACCACTGGAAACTCCCGTGTGGCCTACAACCCTCCGGTGGATGCCGTTGCGGAAGTCCGCGTCCATGCGTTCGAAACCGACGCGGCCTTCGGGCATACCGGTGGCGGCACAGCCAACGTGATCTTGAAAGGCGGCACCAATACGCTGCGCGGGTCGATGTACGAGTTCAATCAAACTTCGGCCTTGGCGGCCACGCCGTTTTTCACGAACGCGGCCGGCCAGAAGAACCCCGTTACCCGCTACAACCAGTACGGCTTCACCATCGGGGGCCCGCTGTGGATTCCCAAGGTTTTCGATGGCCGCAACAAAGTGTTTTGGTTTTTCGGCTTGGAGGACATCAATGATTCCTTCCCCGAGCCGCTGACCACCACGGTGCCGACCGCCGCCGAACGGAATGGCGACTTCTCCGCACTGCGCGCACTGGGCGCGAACTACCAGATCTATGACCCGACCACGGGCGTTCTGCAGGGTGGCCGCATTTCGCGCCAGCCGTTCGCCAACAACGTGATCCCGGCCAGCCGTCTGAGTTCCATTGCGAAGAATTATCTTCAGTTCTGGCCGGCGGCCAACCAAGCCGGCAGCAACGATGGACAGAACAACTATCTGGCCAACTCCGTCCGCCGCGACACCTACAACGGCGAACTGGGACGGATCGATTTCAATGCCAGCGACAGGCACAAGATGTTCTGGGACTACCGGCACAACGACCGGATCGAGGACCGCAACAACCGGTTCCAAAACATCGCGACGGGCCGCGATTTGCTCCGCCTGAACTGGGGTTCCACCTTTGACGACGTCTACACATTCACCCCGACCACGGTCATGAATGTTCGCTTCAACTGGACCCGGTTTGTGGAGTCGACGATCAGCTTCGGCGATGGATACAACGCCACCCAACTGGGTTTGCCCGCCTATTTGGTGGCGAATTCCCCGCGGTTGGTCCTGCCCCCATTGAGCTTCTCGAATTCAATCAACCAGATCACCAGCGATACCGACGGCAACACACCGTTCGACAGCTTCCAGCTTTTCGGCGACGTTGTGAAGACGGCCGGCCGCCACAGCCTGAAGATCGGTGCGGATATCCGCGAGCTTCGCGAGAGCAACATCGGTTACGGAAACTCGCA
>CAITMP010000392.1 GCA_903893525.1 uncultured Acidobacteriia bacterium
CCGTTGCGGTCGAGGGTGGCACCGATGACGCGGCCGTCGGTGAAGCTGATGGAGGCGGGACCGTCCCACGGTTCCATGAGCGAGCAGTGGTATTCGTAGAAGGCCCGCTTGGACTCCTCCATATCGGGGTTGCCGTCCCACGCTTCGGGGATCAGCATGGCGATGGCGTGCGGCAGGGAGCGGCCGGACTGGACGAGGAGTTCGAGGGCGTTGTCAAAGGCGGCGGAGTCGCTGCCATTGGGCTGGACGATGGGGAAGAGCTTCTTGAGATCGTCGCCGAAGAGGTCCGAGCGGAGGATGGACTGGCGGGCGTTCATCCAATTGACGTTACCCTTGACGGTGTTGATTTCGCCGTTGTGGGCAACGTAGCGGAAGGGGTGCGCGAGGTGCCAGGTGGGGAAAGTGTTGGTGGAGAAGCGCTGGTGCACGAGGCAGATGGCGCTGGTGACGTCTGGATCTGAAAGTTCGGAGTAGAACTTGGCGATCTGTGGGGCGAGGAGGAGGCCTTTATAAACAATGGTGCGCGAGGAGAGGGAGGGGATGCAGAACATCTCCCGGTTGGGAATCTCCTCTGCGGCATCCTTGTAAGGGCCCTCAGCCGTGCCGGCGACGGCGGCCTCGGCAAGCTTGCGGACGACGTAGAGCTTGCGCTCGAACTGGTCCTGCGGCATGGCGGCCGGGCGGGCGATGAAGATTTGCTGGATGTAGGGCTGGGATTCGCGGGCAACGCGGCCGATGGCGTTGCCGTCGATGGGGGTGTCGCGCCAACCGAGGAGGGTCAGGCCTTCGGCGGCGACAATGCGTTCGACGATGCCTTCAGTGACAAGCCGTTCATGGCGCTTGACCGGCATGAAGACCATACCGACGCCGTAATCGCCGGGTTCAGGGAGCGTGAAGCCGAGGGTGCGGGCTTCGCGGGCGAAGAAGGTATGCGGAATTTGAATCAGAAGGCCGGCACCGTCGCCGGTGTCCGGATCGCAACCACAGGCACCGCGATGGGTGAGGTTGATGAGGATCTGAATCCCCTTCTCGATAATGTCGTGGGACTTGCGGCCCTTGATGTGGGCGATGAAGCCGATGCCGCAGGCGTCATGTTCGTTTGCTGGATTGTAGAGGCCCTGTGCTGCGGGGAGGCCGTGGGTGTAGGCGTGGTCGTCGGGGACGTAAGGGGGCGCGGGGACACTGGTGCTCATTCGATACACTCCGGGTGGAACCTTGATAATAACAGGTAAGGCAGTATAGCGCAATTGAAATATGGCGATGCGATATTATTTGTTTTTCGCATAGTCAAGGCCGGTTCTTGTGGCGTTTGGCTTGGCGGAGGAGCTTGGCCTGGCGCTTGTTGGCGGGTGGGGTGTAGGCGGGCTTGGGTTCGTTTGGCTGAGCGGGTGCGGGGATCGGTAATGGGGAAGGGTCCGGGGTGGCCGGATCGGGCTGCCGGGTGGAAGGGTTGGCGGGGGCCGGGTTCGTTGGGCACGCAGCTTGGCATGCGGCAATGCGTGCTGCGCGGTGGTCGCGGAGCGCCTTGGCGGCGCGTTCGTAGGCTCGGGTGTGGCGGGTTTCGTAGCGGAGGATCAGGTCGAACGAGGGGGTGTTGGCGCTGAGGCCGGTGAAGGCGTGGAAGGTGGCGGTCGCGGTGGCACTTTCGGGGCAGGCAGTTGAGGGGTCGTCGGGGTAGTTTTCCTGCTGGGATTTCATTTCGAGGGTGAGGGCGGCGGATTCCATGGCGACGGCGCGGAGGCGGCGCCAGGCGGAGAGGACCATTGTGTCGAGGAGGATGTTTTCGTGCTCGTCGAAATCGAGGCCGTCGGGCGGGGCGAAGGCTTGGCGGAGGGAGGCGGCGAGGTCCTGGAAGGAGGTTTCGGATTCGCCTTCGATGACGGCCATTTTGGAGAGGAGTCCGTGGCGGATAGCGTTTTGGGAGGAGATGGATTTGCCTTCGGGCGTGGCGGGGCCGCGGGACTTGGCTCCGTTGAGGCGGGCGGCCTCGATTTGGGCTGCGCTTCTTTGGGTCTCGGTGCGGGGTTTTGGATTGGAGATCATCGCGGGGTTAGTTTAGTGCGCCGGGGGGTGGCAAACGAACCATGGGGGATGGGCAGAAGAGGCAAAAAAGGCTGTTTGTGTTTTAGAATGTTGGGTTTGCGCAAGACCGAAATATTTCTGGCGCGTTGTGACAAGGATTCGAAGGCGGCATCAACATGCATAGTTGTCCACTGTCTTGAGCTGGAGAGTCAGGACCGCGGATGTCATGGAAGCACACGAAGCAGCTTCATGGGTTGGTCATCCAAGAATCTGCAGACTGGAGTGGACCCCAAAAGTGAGACAAGCGGTTAACCCCTGAAAAGCATCGAAAGGGGAAGGACCGAAAGAAGGAGTTCGTGTACCTGGCGGTGGTGCTGGACGCGCATTCGCCTCGCGTGGTTGGGTGGAACCTGGACCGGACGCTGGCCGGGCCGCTGACACTGGCGGCATTGGAAATGGCACTGGAACTGCGCGGGCCGCAGCCCGGGCTGGTTCACCATTCCGACCGCCGGGCGACGAAATCGAGGTCATCGCGTGTTTCAATCCACGCCCCCCACGCGGGGGGCGACGATCAAACGGACTTTTGTATTCAGGCGCAACACTGTTTCAATCCACGCCCCCCACGCGGGGGGCGACAAGCAAAGTACCCGACATTGTTTAATGAGTTTCCCGTTTCAATCCACGCCCCCCACGCGGGGGGCGACCCTTCATTGGTAACACGAACAAAACAATGGGCAGAATTCGGTACTTCCGCGAAGGTTCGAAATCAAGCGGAATCGTGGCGGCAGGCGTCTCGCACTTTTCACAGAAACATACTTGGAATCAACGCTTTGCAGGCAGCGCGAAAGTGGCGGGGATTTCATGGTCGCTTGACGTCCGCGCACCTTGTTAGAGGATCAGAGGACCCTGTGGGTCGTAGGCCGCCTTCGCCCCCACATGCTCGATCCGCCTCTTCCAATTGTCGCCTAGAAAGTAAAACCGGAGGCTATCATCCGCCGTATCCACCTCCTTCAGCAGGTCGGCTCGAAGCTTCACCCATTGGGCCGCGTCCACCAAACACTCGAACACCGAGTTCTGGACCCTCTGGCCCTTGCCTTCACAAACCTTGGCCACCCGGCGCGGCCGTCGCCGACCCTCTTCGCTCTCCGTCCTCACGTCGTAGGCCACAACCACCAACATCATTGGCAGATCTCCGTCCCGGCTTCACAAACTGCCGCTATTTCCATAGGAAGCTCGGGTAGCCGTCCAAATCGCCCCGGATCGCCCGACTCAGCAGTGTCGCCTGAAGGTGCGGGATCAACCCGAAGGACACCTTCTCCTGCAGAAACGGATGCAAAAGCTCTTCCTGCTTCCGGTTCTGATATGCCACCAGCAGTTCCTTCCGTGTCGCATCGTCCATCGTGACCGCGCCGCTCTCCGTCCTCGTAAAGCCGCCCGGCTTGACCTGGCGGCGGTTGATGAGTGACAACACCAGCCTGTCCGCGATCACGGGACGCAATTCCTCCAGCAGATCCAGCCCGAGGCTGGGCCTTCCCGGACGGTCGCGGTGCAGGTATCCGACCGCAGGGTCGAGACCAACAGCCTCCAGCGCGGCCGTGATGTCGTGCGTCAGCAGCGTGTATGCGAACGAAAGCATTGCATTGACGTTGTCGAGAGGCGGACGACGGTTCCTGCCTCGGAAAAAGAACACGTCCTTGGAGACGCCGATCAGGTGGTCGAAGACTCCGAAGTACGTCCGGGCCGCATCTCCCTCATGCCCCCGAATGGAATCCACGTTATCGGACTTGGCCACATCCTCAAGGAGCCGCCCCAGCCGGAGGACAGCATGCTCCAGTTCCGCCACACCAGTGGTATCGTTCTTGTCGCGGAGTGCCCGTTGGAGAACAATCCGGCAGTTCGCAACTTTGGCGAGGACCACGGACCGGGCTACGTCAGCGGTCCGCTCTGGCTGGTCAGCCCACCGGTACTGCTGGCGTCTGAGAAGGACATTGCCGGACACCGGGCCTTGGACGCGGGCAAGGAATTGGCCGTGCTCGGTCAGGAAGGCGAGGGCGACACCGCGCTCACCGCACATCCCCATCAGGAACGGGCTGCAGGAAACCTGGCCGAAACAGACGATCGCCGAGAGAGTGTGGATCGGAACGCGGAGACGGACCTCATGGTCGAGCCGGACCACCACGGTTTCGCCCTCCTTTGCAAGGTAGGTGCCCTGGGTGGTGACGTAGAGGGTGTTGAGTAGTTGCTTCACGGTTGGTCCGCCTTGTGTTCCAAGTCTGGAGTCTCCAAGTTACGAAGGGCTGTGGCGAGGTAGCGGGCCACGTCGCGGCGACGGTTAGACGGCGTTGCTTGGCAGAGCTTGGGAAGGCAGACCTCAAGCAGGGAGCAGCTTTCGCATTTCTTGGCGTATTCGGCGGGCGGGGTTTGCCGGGCGGCGTAAAGGGAATGCATGCGGCGGGCCAGTGCCTCGGTGCGGGAGCGAAGTTGGGGGGTAAAATCAACGGCGGTGCGGCGGCGGTTGGTGCCGTAGAAGAGGGCACCGGAGGGGATGGAGACGGCGAACATCTCCTCAAGGGCGAGGGCTTGGGCGCAGAGCTGGACTTCGTCCCATGCGTCGGACTTGGGGCGACCGCGCTTATACTCGACCGGGAAAGGACTCCAAAAGCCGCTGCGGCCCGCGAGCTGAACGGCGGTGGCTGCACCCCTATCGGGCGTCGGGCTGTCGGCGCGGCGGAATTCGACCACGTCGGCCTCGCCGGAGAGGCCGAGACGGAGGCAGTGGATGCGAAGCCCGCGCGCGACGATCAGGTCGGGGCGGGCCTCAGTCGCGGATTCGTGGACACGTTCGTGGAGGACGCGGCCTTCCTGGGTAAGACGGTTCTCGACCCACTGCTGCTCAATGTGGATGAGCGCCCACTGTCGCTCGCAGAACAGCAGGTGTTGGAGGCCGGAGAGTGGTAGGAGGTCGTCCTCGGTGAACATGGCCTCTTGAGGAACGGTTCGGGGGCTTTCGGGAACGGGTGGGTGATCAAGCACGAGGGGCTTCCCCGACAGGAAATTGGGAAACTCCGGAACCTTGGGCGATGCGCGCGACTTCCTCCGCAAAACGGGGAACGGAGGCATGGAGGATCTGTAGGAGTTGGTCAAGACTGCGGTTGCGTTCCGACGCTTGTTGCGAGATCCTGAGCATCACCGCCCGGGGGTTGGTGCGGAACAGGCCGGTGAGAAAGTCCTGTGGATGGACTGCGACCACGCCCCACGGCTCGAGGTGCTCGGCACAAAAGTCCCGTAGATTGAAGGTAACGATGGTAGCGGCTTGGCCGTGGACGGCAGCAGCCAGAACGTGCCGATCCTTGGGGTCATTGCGCATCGCTGGCATCAGATACTCGAAGGCCTCAATCCACTCATCGCGGAAGTGGGTTCGCAGCTCCTTTTGCAGAGAAGCCGTGAGACTTTGGGGCCAATGCAGTTTGGACTCCAAAGTCCGAACGGTTTCAACCAGGATCTGCTCGGACCAACGCGGCTCGAAGAGGCTGGGAGGCTCAGCGCATCGGAGCAGCGTATCGCATAACGAAAAGTTGGCAAGCACGCAGGCGTCTATGAGAGCGCGCATGGTGGAGCTATGCTTGGTTGGGGATAAAAGTGCGTTCGTAGAGCCCGGCCCGGTCCACTGCGCCGCCAAGTCGGCGGAGGGCTTGGGAGCGCTCCAGGGAACGGCGCTGATCGGCGAGGAATTGGCGCAGTGCCTGTTCCACCAGTTGATCCAGATCCCTGTAGCGACCGCTGGAGATCTCCAGTGCGACTTGGTCGTTCAGGTCCGGGGCCAACGTGACATTCATAGTGCTTCTCTATAGTATGCATGTTTTGGTTGGACTTGCGGGACGGCTTGGGGCACTTCATCGCGTTGCGCGAAAATTGATTTTGAGCACCCCGGCGTTCACGGAGGACGCGCCTTCCTCGGTGAGCCGGCCCACTGCCCCTCACAAGAGAGCAGGTATTGGAGGCCGGTCAGCGGAACTCCTGATTGAAGCCCTTGGCCAAATGTTCGAGCTTGACCACTCGGCGTCGCGCGGCGAAAGAATCGGTCGGTGAGGGATTTGTTCACCTTGCCGTCGTGGCAGGATTTGGCTAGTCGTATTTGCAACCATCCGGCACGCCGGGCCCTCCCCGCAAGTAGCGCTGGAACGCTGGCTGAAATTTGCCGAGATCGTGCCAGAGGCCAACCAGGCGAGCGGCATGGGGGGCGAAGGCGGCGGCGAATTCACTGCTGCGGGTGGCCGTCGATTCGAGGTGGCCGCTGAGCGGCTCCCAGGATTCCGGGGGCAGGTCCCGGCGTGTGTGGGCGTAAACTACATTCATCTATGGGATAACATCTATCGTGGTCCAGCAAAACTATCGTGGTCAACCAAAACTTCGGACAAGACCTTCGTGAGCCGATTCCGCGCGTTCCCAACTCATGCCGCAAGACAGGTCTCGAAGGAACCGCGGTGGGATGAGTGAGAACTAAAGCCACCTTCGTCTGGCTGGGCGCCGCAGCATTGGCATTCGGCGTTTTCCTCAGGATCACCCGCGAATTGATCGAGGGAGAGCTCGGCACAGGCGACGGCACGATTCTCCGCGAGGTAGCCAAGGCCCGCAATCCATGGCTAACGATTGCGGCTGTCGACATCACCTCATTGGGGTCGGCAACCATTGTCACCCTGTTCACTGTTCTGGCTTTCGCAATACTAATCCGGATAGGGGACCGGATCGGGGCGATCCAACTCCTGGCATCGTCGGCGGGTGCCGGGCTGCTGACATTGGGCACGAAGCTGTTGGTGGAGCGGGTCCGTCCGGCGGTTGCGCAGCAACTGGTCGCAGCAACGGGATTTTCCTATCCCAGCGGGCACTCGGCGTCCAGTACGGCCCTGTATCTGACCCTTGCGATTCTAGCCGCGAGGCACTTGCGTCGGAGTGGGGACCGGAGCGCGGTGTTTGGCGGGGCGGTTGCGGTCATCTTGGCCGTGGCTGCGTCCAGGGTGTACCTGGGCGTGCACTACTTGACGGATGTTGCCAGTGGCGTAGCGTTGGGGGCGGCCTGGGTGTGCTTGATGGCTGGTTTGTTCGGGGTCTTTCCTTGAGGATCCGCCCGTGGCCGGTCCGATCCATTTATACTGAGGTGAAATGCCGTCGATTGAAGGCTTCCGCGTCCAAAATTTCCGCGTTCTAAAGGACGTCACCATAGGCAGACTATGGAACCTTCAAAAGAAAGAGCCGCTGACACCGCTAGTCGCGGTGATCGGCAAGAATGGAACTGGCAAGAGCACCCTTTTTGACGCATTTGGCTTCCTTGCCGATTCACTTGCCGTGGGTGTGGAGGCTGCCTGCGACCTCAAGCAACGCGGCGGCTTCGACCGGCTCCTGTCCGCCGGTCAACCGGGACCCATTCGATTTGAAGTGTACTACCGTGAAGCCCCGAAAGCACGCCCGATCACCTATGAACTCTCGATAGATGCCGACAAGGCAGGGAGGCCGTTCGTCGCAGAAGAACGTCTGCGACAACGGAGACTTTCCCATGGGAGACCGTACTCTTTCATGAACCTGCACAGCGGCGTAGGCGAAGCGTGGGCGGGAGAAGAGGGCATCGAGGGCGAGGATTCCAGCAAAATTAGAGTGGAACTGACAGACTCCCGCCGCTTGGGAATCGCAACACTCGGCACGCTGAAGGACCATCCGCGGATCGCCAAGTTCCGGTCTTTTCTCGAGGATTGGCACCTGAGCTATTTCACACCCGATGCGGCCCGGAGCCTGCCGATGGCCGGTCCCCAAAGGCATCTGAATGTCCATGGCGACAATCTTGGCAACGTCGTCCAGTTCCTCGAACGGGAGAGCCCGGAGCGACTCAACACCATCTTGAAGAGAATCGCGGACAGGATTCCGGGAATAACCAAGATCGCTACAAAGAAGACCGACGACGGTCGGCTGCTCCTGCAGTTCAATGATCGCGGGTTCACCGATCCGTTCTTTGCCCAACAGATGTCTGACGGAACCCTCAAGGTCTTCGCGTACCTTTTGATGCTCGAAGACCCGGATCCGCCGCCATTCCTCTGCATTGAGGAGCCTGAGAACGGCCTGTACCATAAGTTGCTGGAAACATTGGCCCATGAGTTCCGTGCGCACGCGACTGGCAAGAAACACTCGTCACAGATCTTTGTGACAACGCACCAGCCTTATTTTGTCGACGCACTCAGACCCGAGGAGACGTGGGTGATCGAAAAGGGATTGGATGGCTTTTCGTCCGTGCGCAGGGCCGCCGACGATCCCGTTGTCAAGAGCTTGGTTGCCGAAGGAGTGCCGCTGGGAGGGCTCTGGTATAGCGACTATCTGGAAGACTTGGAGCCTGTCGCAGTTCCCGATTCAACGGATTAGCACCCATGCACTTGGAAATCCTGGTTGAGGATCAATCCGGCGCGGCGCTGGTTGGGGTTTTGATGCCGAAGGTTGCCGCATCCGCCGGTGGCGAACATACATGGCAGATCCATTCGTACAAGGGCTTGGGGCGTGTCCCAAAGGATCTGCGCGGTTCCAGCGACCCGCGGAAACGGATTCTGCTGGACCGACTCCCCGATATCCTCCGTGGCTACGGCAGAAGCTTGCAGCCGGAGCACCATGCGGTGCTGGTGCTAGTGGACTCGGATCGGCGAAATTGCAGGGAGTTCAAGAACGAGCTACTGGAGATGTTTGCACAGAGCTGTCCCTTGAGTCCAGCACCCCGGACACTGTTTCGCCTTGCCGTTGAGGAAATCGAGGCCTGGCTGCTGGGTGATCGGCAGGCAATCCTGGAGGAGTTTCCGAAAGCCAAGATACCGGTGTTGGAGTCGTACCCTCAGGACGGGATCTGTGGAACGTGGGAAAAGCTGGCCGACGCAATCCATCCGGGTGGATCGAAAAGACTTAGCTCTTTGGGCTACGCCGAAACCGGTAGGATGAAGTCCGAGTGGGCACGCCGCATTGGTCCACGGCTCGAACTCAAGCGAAATCAATCGCCCAGCTTCCAAGCCTTTGTGAGAGGTGCCATCCGACTGCTGTCGGAGGGCACCTGAAATCAGCATCCGCCGAGAATCCCGAGTAGATTCCACGGTGGTGGGCCCGTTCCTTCTACAGCACCTTGAGGAAGTTCACCAGGTCCCGCTTTTCCTGCTCCGTATACCCGGCGGCGTATCGCTTGTCGTAGAAATCCACCACATCGGCCAGTGTGGCTGCGGAGCCGTTGGAGAAATAGGGAGCCCGCGAGGCCAAGCCGTGCAGTTGTTGCATCACGATGGCTCCGATGTCGGCGCATTTGCCGGTCACCAGAGCCCGGCCGGGGTCCTGGGTGTAAATTGCGCGTCCATCCTTGCAGGAGGCCTTGAAGACGGGGAGGGGCGAGTCGGCGGCGGGCGAGGGCAGATTGACCGTACCGATGTCCATCGGCACGGCACCCTTGGCCTGATTGTGGCAGCTGGCGCACGAGTTCTTGCCCCGGAAGAAGACCTGGCTGCCACGCGCGACGGAAGCCCGGAAATCTTTCTGCAGCTGAGCCAATTCAGGGCCCACATGCTGTTCCCAACCGGGGAGGGGAGCGATCTTGCCCGCGATCCGCTCCGGTCCAAGGAATGGGGGTGCGTTGGGCTCAGTGAGCATTCCACCACGGATGTCGGCACTCTGCGAGGCGGAAATGCGGCTTTCGAAGGCTACAATCTGCTCCAACTGCTGCTTGGTCGGCTGGTGGTCGGCCTGTTCGTGTCCCAGAATTGCGCCGAGCGCCTGGGTCTTGAGGCTCGCCTCCCGGCCGTCGGTCATCAACAGGATGCCGGAGGGTTCGCCATCGACGCCCGTGGTCAAATGGGTTAGATTGGCGGCGGCGCGGGGGCGGCGGAACACGGACACCATGGCGGCAGCGCCTTTCAGACCATATTTGGGGTCCAAGTTGCAGCCTGTGGGGTCACGGACGACTTCCAGCTGGAAGTCTGGTACCACGCCTTTGGGGGGCCAAGCGGCATTGATACGGAACAGTCCCCGGTTGAGCAGCAAGGAGTGGGACGAC
>CAITMP010000393.1 GCA_903893525.1 uncultured Acidobacteriia bacterium
ACGCCTCTCGACGTCCAAGACAAGGTTACCACTTCCGACTCGGCTTTTGCAAGGCCTTTTTTTCGGCTCTTGCTGCTTGCCGTCGGTTTCGATAACCGCCTGAAACAAGATTAGCACCGAGTGTTCCGGAAGCGCAAGGGGAAAAGTGGAGGGCAACGCATTTTTGTGCGTTGCCCCTTTTTGATCAACCGGCTGGGGGTGGAGAACTAGTTCCCTTCCCCGCCACCACCGCCACCCATGTTCCAGCTACCGGCCAAGGGGTCCGCGCCGTTGCTGGGCGCAGCCCGCAGGATCGGCTCGACACCGGCCACCAATGCCGTTGCCGTCAGTTTCGCAGCGTCCTTGCCGATCGCCCCGGTCACGATGAGCGCATCACCGGCTTTCAGGTCGGCCAGTTTGATTGTGGGCTGCATCTCGATCATGCGACCTACATCCATGCCGCCGCGTCCACCGCGTCCACCGGCAAATCCGCCGCGCCCGCCGGGCATTCCGCCGGGCATTCCACCGGGTCCGCCGGGTCCGCCAGCTGGCATGCCCTCGGCGCGTCCACCGCCCGGCATTACCGCTGCCGACGGGCTGGCTCCACCCGGAGCGCCACCCGCGGGTCCGCCGCCGCCCGGTCCGCCAGGGCCGCGCCCGCCCCGGCCACCTGCCTGCTGGAATGTTGGATTCAACATGCGTGCCACCATCAGAGCAGCCTGGTCGTCGAACTTCTTCAACGACGTGTCCGACCGGAGTGCAATAGTGATCGGCTTCTTCGACGCAGCCTCGGTGGCCATGATCAGATTGCCCGCTACGTCCACGCTCTTCACAACTACGCCGAGGGTCTTGAAGGATCCAAATCCGACCCGGTCCGCCTTGATCGACGTCCCATCCGCACTCTTCGGGCCCAGCACGAGAAGTTGATCACCCGCCTTGATGGCTGCGACCGGCCCGGGCTCGTATGCACCGGCGTCGGGATTGTATTGGCGGAAGTCGACCTTGCCGCTGATGTCGACGGTCAATTCCTTGGGTGCGGTCGGATTGGTTGCGCGGACGGTGATCTTGATTTGCTTCGCAGCGCTGTCGACTGACGCAACAATACCGCTCTGGGCCGCCTTCCACTCATCCCGCGACTTCTGTTGGTGCGCGGCCAAATCCTCCTGTTTCATCACATAGACGGTGCGGGCCGGCTTGCCGGTTGGATCCGCAGTCAGCACACGGGCAACCACTTTGTCCCCGGAGACCGCATCCGCAGCTGCGGCCGGTTCCGCCTTCTTCATGTCGGTCTCGCCGGCGGCCACCTTCATGAAAACCGTCTTGTCATCGAATTTGATGGTGGTTTCATCTCCCTTGTCGGTCTTCACGGTCAGAACCTTGGCTGCGGCGTCCGCTTTTCCAATCGTTCCAAGCACGCTGACGTAGGGTGATTTCGCGGCCTGGCCGGCGGCGTCTTGCGCAAAAAGCGCGCCCGGGGCGTGGAGCAGCCCCAGGGCGAAGGGTATAACGGCAATCCTGATATTCACAAGCCTCATGTACACAAGTATGTACCGATCCGCCTGGGTGTGGTACGGTCCGAATGTGCGCTGCCGGTAATAAATGGTAAAGACGGTGCCGAAGGCGGGGAAAGCGCCGATGAATCCGATTCCCCAAGGTCGCCATCACACAGTCATACAATGGAAACGGGTGATGTGGAGGGCGATTGTCTTCCACAACGCCGTTGCTCCATCCCATACAAATGCTCACTTCACGCGACAAGTCAGACACCCGACGCCTTCCGATGATGCCAATCCGGGACGTCGTCATTTTCCCCCACATGATGACTCCCTTTGTGGTGGGACGCGAATCCAGCGTCCGCGCGCTTGAAGAGGCGATGGCCGGCGACAAGAAGATCTTCCTCGCCACCCAGCACGACGCGTCCAACGATGATCCCAGCCCCGGCGAGATCTATTCCATCGGCTGCGTGGTCAACATCGTCCAGAGCCTCAAACTTCCCGACGGCAACATCAAGGTGCTGGTGGAGGGCGTGGAACGCGCCCGTGTGGTTTCAGTCACCGACGACGAGGGCTTTTTCCGGGCCGTGGTCCGCACGTACCAGTTCCGTGTGGAGGCAGGCCAGCAGTTGGAGGCGCTCACCAGCCGCGTCACCCAGCTCTTTGAAGCCTACGTCAAGCTCAGCCAGAACCTCAACTACGAGACGATGGTAGCGGCCATTCGGGTCGACGATCCCGGCAAACTCGCGGACACCGTTGGCGCAAACCTCCAGCTCACCATCGAGGAAAAGCAGGAACTCCTCGAAATCTTCGACCCCATCGACCGCCTTACCCGCGTCGCCGAAATGCTCGACATCGAGATTGAAAAGCTCAACGTCGACCGTACCATCCAAGGCCGCGTCAAGCGCCAGATGGAGAAGGCGCAAAAAGAGTACTACCTCAACGAGAAGATCAAGGCCATCCAGAAGGAGCTCGGACGGGGCGAAAAGAGCGAAATCGACGAGCTGAAGAAGCGCATCGAGATGTCCGGCATGACCAAGGACGCAACGGAAAAGGCCACAGCCGAACTCCGCCGCCTCGAAAACATGCCGCCGATGTCCGCCGAATCGACGGTCTCCCGCAACTATCTCGACTGGCTGCTCGCCGTGCCGTGGAAGAAGCGTTCCAAGGAATTGCGCGATCTCAAATTCGCCCAGGAGGTTCTCGAATCGGACCACTACGGCCTCGAAAAAATCAAGGAGCGCATCCTCGAGTTCCTCGCGGTGAGGCGCTTGGTGAAGAATCCGCGCGGCTCGATCCTGCTTTTCGTCGGCCCCCCCGGCGTGGGCAAGACATCCCTCGGAAAGTCGATTGCAAAGGCGACAGGACGCAAGTTCATCCGGATGTCGCTCGGCGGCGTGCGCGACGAGGCGGAGATCCGCGGCCACCGGCGGACATATATCGGTGCGCTACCCGGCCAAGTGATCCAAATGATGAAGAAGGCGGGAACCAAGAACCCGGTCTTCATGCTGGACGAAATCGACAAAATGTCGACCGATTTCCGCGGCGACCCATCCTCGGCACTTCTCGAAGTGCTGGATCCCGAACAGAACAGCGCTTTCGTGGACCATTACCTGGACGTCGAGTACGACCTCTCCCAGGTCTTCTTCGTGGCCACCGCAAATGTGCTTCACACGATCCCGGCAGCACTGCAGGACCGCATGGAAGTGATTCGCCTGTCTGGATACACGGAACTCGAGAAGCTCGAAATTGCCCGCCGGTACCTGGTCAAAAAGCAGACCGAGGCGGCCGGGCTCGGCGCGGATCAAATCCAATTCACCGATGAAGGACTGAACAGTCTCGTCCAGTTCTACACAAGGGAAGCCGGCGTCCGGAACTTGGAACGGGAAGTCGGCAATGTGGCCCGCAAGGTCGCCCGGCAGGTCGTCACGGCGACTGATGCCGGAAGCGTGGCAGGCGCGAAGGTCGTGGTCAATGGCGACAAGGTGACGGAACTCCTCGGACCGGCCAAGTACCGCGACATCATGGCCGAACGGCACAACCAGGTCGGTTCCACCACGGGCTTGGCCTGGACGGAGGTCGGGGGACAGATTTTGACCACCGAGTGCATCCTGATGGAGGGCAAGGGCAAGCTGACCGTGACCGGAAAGCTGGGCGAGGTGATGCAGGAGTCGGCGCAAGCCGCCTTCAGCTACATCCGCTCCCGTGCCCACCAGCTGGGTCTGCCCCGCGATTTCTACCGGAATTTGGACATCCACATCCATGTTCCGGAGGGAGCGATCCCGAAGGACGGCCCGTCGGCTGGCATCACCCTCGCAACCACCATCTGCAGCGCACTCACGAAGATCCCCGTCCGTGGTGATATCGCCATGACGGGGGAAATCACACTGCGCGGCAAAGTGCTCCCAATCGGCGGCTTGAAGGAAAAGCTCTTGGCGGCACACCGCCATGGAATCAACGAGGCCATCGTGCCCACAGACAACCGCAAGGATTTGCCGGACCTGCCCGACTACCTCAAAGGCGTAATGAAACTCCACTTTGTCGAGCACATGGATGAGGTGCTGCGGATCGCCCTGGAGCGCGAGCTGGTAAGCCTGCCGATGACACCGGGCACGGTGGATTTGGCAATCACGCCGGAAACAGACTTCGCACATTAAACCTAGGAATCTGGACACAAAGGCCCCGGCAACCAGCCGGGGCCTTTTTCATTCGGGGCACCTGCGCGTATGACAATCATGTTGTGCCCCCCCGCATTTTCAAATCCACCCTCCTCGCGTTTTCGATAGCCGCCCTTTCGCTGGCCCAGGAGCGGTCCCAAAGCGGACTCGACTTCGAGGGTGCCCGCCCGATGCTTTCACAGCCGGAACGGACCTCGAAGGCGATGATCGCATCCGCCCACGAGCTAGCCACCGCAGCGGGCCTCGGCATCCTCAAGAAGGGCGGCAACGCGGTCGATGCAGCCGTCGCGGTGGGATTCGCCCTGGCAGTTGTGCACCCGGAAGCGGGAAACTTGGGTGGTGGCGGCTACATGGTGGTGCGGATGGCGGACGGTCGCTCCAAGGCGTTCGACTTCAAGGAGACCATCCCGGCTGCCACCAAGCTGGAGGCATTTCCGGATTCCACCAAGCCCTACGTGGGATTCAAGACCGCGGGCGTCCCGGGTACGGTCGCCGGCCTCGCGCTGGCGCACAAGCGTTTCGGAAAATTGCCCTGGGCCACGGTGCTCGATCCCGCCCGGCAACTCGCCGAACGCGGATTCCCCTCATCCCAACGCATGGAAATCGTGCTGAAACTCCAGGCGCCGGTCATGAAGGATTTCCCTGAAGCCGCCCGCATTTTCCAGCACGGCTCCGACAAGCCGCTCCGCCAGGGTGAGCTACTCAAGCAGCCTGATCTCGCAGCCACCATCCGCCGGATCCAGAAGAACGGTGCACAGGAATTCTACGAGGGCCAGACCGCCAAGATGATCGCCGCCGACATGAAGGTCCAGGGAGGATTCATGACCCTCGACGACCTCCGCAATTACAAAGCCATCGAGGAGGAGCCGATCACCGGCACCTACCGTGGCAACCGCATCCTCACCATGCCACCCAGCAGTTCCGGCGGGTTTGTTTTGTTGGAAATGCTCAACATGTTGGAGCGGTTCCCGATGGAACTCGGGATGGAAGGCTCTTCGGCGTCCAAGCATCTGATCGTCGAGGCAATGCGCCGGGGCTTCCGCGACAGGCTGCTCTATGCGGCTGATCCCAAGGTCGCCGCCGTTCCCCTCGAAAAACTGCTTTCCGCCGAATATGCCGACCGCGAAGCAGCCTCAATCAAGGCGCACCCCGGCATCACCCCTGCTGCGGAACTCCCGAATCTCGACGGTCCTGCCACCGTCCCCGCACCTTGGGCCGATTCACCCCACACCACCCACTTCAGCATCGTGGACCAGGACGGCAATCTGGTCTCGAACACCTATACGCTGGGAAGCTTTTACGGCTCACAGGCCATACCCAAAGGTACCGGCGTGCTCCTCGGCGACATGGTCGGCACCATTGCCTCTGGGGCCAAAGCGATTGAGCGCAGCGGTGGCCGCGCATCGGGTCGTCCGGCCAAAAACCCCCTCACACCGGGGACCCGTCTGGTGTCCACAATGTCCCCATGCATCATGATCCGCCCCGACGGAACGCCTTGGGTCGCTTTCGGAACACCGGGCGGCGCAACGATTCCCTCCACGTTGCTGCAGATCGTGTTGAACCTGGTGGATTACAAAATGCCATTGCGGGACGCCATCGAGTACCCGCGCATCCACGAGGGCTTTTCCCCCGACCGCATCGAGTCCGAGCCCGGAGCCCTCGTCCGGGACGTGGCTGACAAATTGACAGCGGCCGGATACCAAATCGACAAGCGGCTGCGTTCGCAAGGCGATGTCCACGCCGTGGCAATCGAGGAAAAAACGGGCATGCGCCTCGGCTGGTCGGATGGTCGACGAGGTGGACGGGCGGGAGGCTACTAAGCTTCCTGCCCCGGAGCGTCCCGTAGCGCAAGCGACAACAACACCCCGAACACCACCACGGCAACCGCCCCGATCACGTTGTACCAGAGGAACGCAACCTTTGTGAACGTCGCGCAGGCGATAATCGTGGCCTCGCCCAGCAACATCGCCCAGAACGCCGCCGTGCCGCCCACGCGGCGGAAGAAGAACGCCAGGATGAACACGCCCAATAGCACTGGGTAGAAGAACGAGCCGATCTGGTTGACGGCTTCCACCAAAGACCCCAATTGCTTGGCGTACTGGGCAAACACGACGGCCCAAGCACCCCAGATCGCCGTAAAGATCCTCGAAACCATCAAATAGTGCGTGTCGGAGGCCTCGGGCTTGAAGTGCCTACGGTACAAATCCACCACGCTAACGGTTGCCAACGAGTTCAGTTCACCCGAGCTGGACGACATCGCGGCCGTGAAGATCACCCCGATCACCAACCCCACGATTCCCAGCGGGAAATATTTCGTCACGAACGTTAGAAAGATGTAGTTCGTGTCATTGAAATCGCCGCCCTTCACCTTCTTGTAGAGGTCGATGCCGACCTTGCGTGCCGCATCCACATCGGTCTGTGCCGCCCGGTATTCGGCTGTTGACCTGGCCAGCGCCGCCGAATCGTCCCTCTTCCTAGCCGCGTCGATCAACTCAGCCGCATGCTTGCGCCGCTCCCATGCCTTATCAAAACCGGCTTGGACCGCCGCATAGCCGGGCTGATTGGAAACAACAGCCATCGCGTCCTTCTCAAACAGCATCGGTGGCTGCGCGAACAGATAGAACACGAACACCATCGCGCCGACGAAGAGAATGAAGAACTGCATCGGCACCTTGGCCATCGCGTTGAACAGCAGGCTCAACCGGCTCTGCGCCTCGGACTTGCCGGTCAGATAACGTTGCACCTGGCTCTGGTCGCATCCGAAATAGCCCAGCGCGAGGAAGCCGCCACCAATCAACCCGCTCCAGAGGTTGTAGCGGTTGTTGGGGTCGAACTTCAGATCGACGGCGTTCAGCTTGCCGACGGTCCCCGCCAAATACACCGCATCGGCGAAACCAACCCCGTGCGGCAGCAGCGAGACCACGGTCACCAATCCCAGGATCAGTCCGGCAAAAATCACCGACATCTGCATGACGTCTGTCCAGGTAACCGCCGGGATTCCCCCCTTGGTCGTGTAAACAACGCAGATGATGCCGATGACCAATGTCGTAATCCGGTCCGGCCAGCCGAAAATGACGCTCATGACAATGGCTGGCGCGTACATTGAAAGGCCCACGGCCATGCCACGTTGAATCAGGAAGACAGTAGCGGCCAAGGCTCG
>CAITMP010000394.1 GCA_903893525.1 uncultured Acidobacteriia bacterium
AGGGGGCTTCGGTGGTGGCCGAGGGGCTGGGCCCATGCCGCCGATGGCGCACATGGATCTGCGCATGGACGGGGCACGGCTCAAACTTTACGATGTTCCCGAGGGCCCGAACGGCCCCAACTACAACGAGCTGTCAATTGCAGGGCCGTACAACATACCCGATCAGGGAGAGTCTCCGAGCCGGAACAAACTGTTTGTTTGCAAGCCCAAAACTGCTACTGAGGAATTGCCCTGCGCGAAGAGGATTTTGGGGACGGTTGCCCGCCGGGCCTACCGGAGGCCGGTTGTTGAGGCTGATCTGAAACCCCTGATGGAGTTTTATGCCCAAGGTCGAAAGGAAAAGAACTTCGACCGAGGGATTGAGGTTGCTCTGCGCGCGATGCTCGTTTCGCCCGACTTTCTGTTCCGGGTCGAACGTGACAAGCCGGCATCGGCAACCGCCGTCTCACACCGGGTAAGCGATTTCGAGTTGGCCTCGCGGCTCTCCTTCTTCCTGTGGAGCAGCATTCCGGACGACGAATTGCTGGATTTGGCGGGCCAGAACAAGTTGTCGGACCCCAAAGTTGTTCAGGTGCAGTTGGCGCGAATGATCGACGACCCCAAGTCGAAGGCTTTTGTCAGCAACTTCGCCGGCCAATGGTTGTTCCTGAGGAGTCTGGACCAGGTGAAGCCCGACCCGGATATTTTCACGGAGTTCGACGGCTCCTTGAAAAAGGCTTTCCAGCAGGAAACCGAGCACTTCTTCAACTACATCATGCGGGAAAACCGCCCCGTAAATGACTTTTTGGATGCGCGGTACACCTTCGTGAACCAGCGCTTGGCGACCTTCTATGGAATCAAAGGCGTCTACGGACCCCAATTCCGCAAGGTCGAATTGGCGGACTCGAAGCGCGGCGGACTGCTTGGACAAGGCAGTATTTTGACGGTCACGTCGTATCCCAACCGGACCTCGGTGGTGCAGCGGGGCAAGTGGGTACTGGAAAACCTTCTCGGCACGCCACCTCCGGCACCACCGCCCAACGTGCCCGCCTTGGAACCCCATGGCAAGGACGGCAAGCAGTCGATGCGCCAGGCATTGGAGGCGCACCGCGCAAATCCGGTCTGTGCATCGTGCCACTCGAAGATGGACCCCATTGGTTTCGCGCTAGAGAATTTTGATGGAATCGGCACTTGGCGCGACACTGACGGCGGTGCCCCCATCGACCCCTCGGGCGTGCTGCCCGACGGATCAAAGTTTGACGGAGCAGGCGGTTTGCGCAAAGCACTGCTGACCGCACACCGTGATGAATTTGTCACCACGCTGGCTGAAAAGCTGATGACCTATGCGTTGGGTCGAGGCTTGGAGCCCTATGACCGCCCCGCACTGCGCTCGGTAATCCGGGACGCGGAGCACCACGACATGACAATTCCCGCCCTGATTGACGCCATCGTCAGGAGCCCCCAATTCCAGTTGAGGAGAAACCGAGAACTATGATCATCACCAAGAAATCATTGGAGCGCCGCACGTTCCTGCGCGGATTCGGAGCAGCACTGGCACTGCCGCTGCTCGATTCCATGGTCCCGGCATTGACCGCGGCTGCGTTGTCGCCCGCAAAGCCGACCATCCGCCTCGGATTCTGCTACGTCCCGAACGGCATCATCCCGAAGGATTGGCTCCCGAAAACCGTTGGAACGGGATTCGAGTTCATGCCGACCATGAAGCCGTTGGAGCCGTTCCGCGACAAGCTTCTAGTGATGAGCAACTTGGCCCAAATCAACGGCCGGGCCTTGGGCGACGGCGCGGGAGACCACGCGCGAGCCGGTGCCACTTGGCTGACGGGCGTCCACCCCAAGAAAACAGAAGGGTCCGACATCCATGCGGGGATCTCGGCGGATCAAATTGCGGCCCGCGCACTGGCCAAGGAGACCCAGTTCGGCTCCCTGGAACTGGGATTGGAAGAGGCATATTTGGCTGGCGGCTGCGATTCCGGCTACAGTTGCGCATACACGAACACGCTTTCGTGGCGCGGCCCGACCACCCCGAATCCAGTCGAAATCAGTCCCCGCGCGATCTTCGAACGGATGTTCGGCGACGGCGAGACCACCGATCCGAAGGCGCGGCTGCAGCGCATGGCGCAGGACCGGAGCATTTTGGACTTCGTGCGTGGAGATGTGGCCCGCTTGGCACCCGGCCTCGGCAACCGCGACAAGGGCAAGCTCGATGAGTACCTTGAATCCATTCGCGACATTGAGCGCCGCATTCAAAAGGCGGAACAGCAAAGCACGACCATGAAGCTCCCGGTGATGGAACGCCCCACGGGCATTCCCGAGACCTTCGAAGAGCATGCCAAAATCATGGCGGACCTTATGGTGATTGCCTACCAGACCGACATGACGCGTGTGATCACGTTCATGATGGCCCGCGAAGGCTCCAACCGCAGCTACCGCGAAATCGGAATCTCCGACGGCCACCACTCGGTGACGCACCACCAGAACGATCCGGACAAGATCGCGAAAACGCAG
>CAITMP010000395.1 GCA_903893525.1 uncultured Acidobacteriia bacterium
CGGTGCGGAGGTTTCGAACCTGGGCGTTGCGCGGAAGTAGATGAGTTTGGGGTCGACCGGCTCGCCCCGACGCAAGCGCTCCATCAGTTCGGGAGGCCCGTGGCGGAGTCCAAAATTTTGGACGTAGATGCGGGCGTGGTCTTCGCACTCGATGACGTACCGGGCATCGAGTTCGGTCACGCCGTCTTGACGGAGAATTTGGTAGTCCGCACCGCCGGGCAGGATTTTGCCGTTCATTTTGGGTCCGGTTGCGGTACCGCCGAGGATTGGAATGATGCGGCGGAAGCCGGATCCTGTGTCGCCGACCTCTATGGGGTCGCCGACTGTGACCTTGAGGTCAGCGATATGGATGAGTTGGGGAATTTGCACGTTTAGATTGTCTGGTCTCGATCGATCCAGAGAAAATACGGTGGGAGGACGAAGATGGGGGTGGTGCGCCCGGCACGACTCGAACGTGCGACCTTTTGGTTCGTAGCCAAACGCTCTATCCAACTGAGCTACGGGCGCCTAACAAGATCAGTATACCGCATCCCCTCCCATTTTCGAAACCCGACTGCAATGCGGCTTGCAACGGTCCGGCGCGTGCCGCCAAAATGGGACTGGTCCGCAATGCATACAATCAACCTGACAGAGAAATTCTCGCTCTTCCAAGAGCAGTGGCGGCCAAAGGTCGTAGCCCGGTTGAACGGGCAGGAGGTCAAGCTCATCAAGGTCCAAGGGGTGTTTCCCTGGCACACCCATGGCACGGAGGACGAGATGTTCCTCGTCTGGCGCGGCGAGTTCCGGGTGGAGTTCCGGGATCGTGTCGTCCGCCTCGGGCCCGGCGAAATGGTGGTGGTTCCGGCGGGCGTGGAACACCGGACGGCGGCGGACGAGGAGGCCGAAGTCCTGTGTTTTGAACCCGCCGGGGTGAGGAACACGGGCGACATCGAGGACGCGCAGTTCACAGCTCCGCAAGGCGTCGCGCTTTAGCTATTTCACTTGGCTCGGCAGGAACTCCTCGGTCACGGCCTTCCACAGTAGGTCCGGCGGCAACAAACCCTGTCCCAGAACGAAATCGTGGAACTTCTGCACGTTGAAGTTCTTCCCCAGCGCCTTCTCGGCAAATTGCCGGATCGCAAGCAGCCGCGTGTACCCGTCGTAATAGGAGACGGCCTGGCCCGGACTGCGGAAGGTGTAGCGCTCCACTTCTTCGGTGGCAAACGCCCTCGAGCCCACCACGTCGGTTTCGAGAATCTTCATCGCCTGGGCCGGGGTCAGCTTTCCCATCTGGAGCTCGGGGTCGATGAACGCCCTTGCGGCTCGCAAGAGGCGGAACTGTAGCGAAATGAGTTTTCCTTCATCGGGCATGTAGGGAAGGGTGAACCACTCGGCGTAGAGCCCCCAACCTTCCACATTGGTGCTGTTGAAGGCGAAGAGGGCGCGCGCGAGGGATACGCCGTGCTCCACCATGGAGTCGAACTGGAGCTCATGTCCGGGCCGCGCCTCGTGGGCGGTCAGGGTCCAGGAGGCGGCAGCGAAGGTGAAGTCGTCGTATTTGAGCTCGACTCCGTTCGCGCCCTTGGTGGCGAGCGGCAGGACAAACTTGCCGCGCTCCCCGTGGTTGTTCAGCATGGGCGGAGGTTGCATGTGGGGGGCAGGTTGCTGCGCGGTTTCGGCGGCGGAGGCGATGGAGATGATCGCGGGCCGTTCGGGTAGGGTCAACAGGTGGTTCTTGCGGATGATTTCCTCGATCTGCTTCAGCACGGCCTCGTACTTCGGGAGGATCTCGTCGCCCGCGAATTGCTCCTTCTTGAGCGCGCGGATCACGCTGCGGTAGTCGCTGGACGGGAGTTTGCGGGCCTTGGCGATGCGGGCGGCGATCGGGGCCATCTCGCGCTGGATGTCGAGGAAACCCTTGTGCGCCACCTTGACCAGATCTTCGGGAAGGTAGTCGACGCCGTAGCCTTCGAGACCGAGCTTGTAGATATCCGGAGGTAGGCGGAAATCGGATCTGGACCGGGGCAGAACCTCCTTACGGACGAAGTCGCCGTATTCGACCAGCTGTTGACGAAGCTTGCCCAAGGCCTCCTCCGAACCCTTGACCCGGTACTTTTCCATCAGGATTCCGATGCCATCGACGTAGGCGGAGGCGTTCTGGAGATCCTTTTCCACTTCTTCCTTGGCCGGGCCGATCAGGGCGGGGTTTGCGGCCTTCTCGCGGAACCGGGCCTCGGCCTGCTGGGTGAGCGGCACAAACCCAGGCTCCACGCCGGTGTATTTTTTGAGGCGGATCAAGGCGGCAGGGCGGCGGGCCTCGGCCACTTGGTCGTCGAGGAGCGATTTCTCGCCTTGGAAGATCAGGCCGGCGACATCGGTGTAGGGCAGGAAGACCTTTGACGTGGCGTCGATCATGCGGATCTGCCGGTCGACGGCATCGACTAGAATCTGCAGGTCCTGTTTGACGTACTTGTCGGTCTCGGCCTCCATGCGCTTGTTCAGTTCGGCCAGTGTGGCTTGGGATGTGGCGCGGTATTTTTCGGTGCGGTCGGCAGGCAGGCTGGTAATTTCGGCGTCGAAGGCCGCGATGCCCTGCTGGGAGGCTCCTTCTGGCGCAAACTTGGTACGTGCCTCAATGACCATTCGCGCGTTCGCGTTGCTCTTCGCCACCCAGTCCTTTGGTTGTTGGGCCAGGATTCCCGATGGTAGAAGGAGCAGGGCGACGAGGATCATTTTTCCCGAAGACATAAGACCATGTTCGCGCAGTCGTGGGCGGGCCGTGGGCAGGTTCACCCCAGCATTCACCGCCCAAGGCAAATGTGACCTATCATCGAATTAGGCATCCAATAGATTATGCGTCTCAAAAGTTCCAATCCAGTTTTCGGCACGACGTTCGAATCGTCGGCGGTTTTCGCGGGTTACGGCCAGACGATGACCATCGCCGGGACGGCCAACAAGGCCGGCATCCTGATGATCCTGGTCGCATTGACCGCGTCCTTCACATGGAGCCGGTTCTTCAATGATCCGGAAACGGCCAACATCGGCGGCTACCTGATGCTCGGCGTGATCGGCGGCTTCATCTCGGCCATGGTGACGATCTTCAAGAAGGAATGGTCGGCAGTGACCGCGCCGGTGTATGCGCTGTTCGAGGGCTTGGCTCTGGGCGGTATCTCCGCCACGTTGGAATATCGCTTCCCGGGTATCGCGATCGAAGCCGTGGCACTGACGTTCGGTACTTGCTTCTGCCTGTTGTTGGCATACCGGACCGGCGTGATCAAGGCGAGCGAGAAGTTGACGATGGGCATCGTTGCCGCCACGGGTGGCGTGGCACTCGTGTATTTCGCCAACATGCTGCTGGGAATTTTCGGCGTTCACATCCCTGGAATCTTCGGTAGCGGTCCGGTGGGAATCCTGTTCAGTCTGGTTGTGGTTGTGATTGCCGCCATGAACCTGATTCTGGACTTCGCGTTCATCGAGGATGCGGCATACCATGGGGCGCCCAAGTACATGGAGTGGTACGGCGCGTTCGGCCTGATGGTGACCCTGATTTGGCTGTATCTGGAAATGATCCGGCTGCTTTCGAAACTGCGCGACGACCGCAATTAGTTTCACTCCGAGCCTAAAGTTTTTCCCAGCGCCCGCCGATAGTGGTTCATGACCATGACCCGGCGGGCTTTTGCCGCCTTGCCACTGCTTGGAATCCCGCCAGCCGCCTGGGCTTGCGTCGTGGAACCTGGGTGGCTCGAATTCACTGAGAGGGTGTGCCCCATTCCGCACCTGACACGGCCGGTGGATATCGTCCACTTGTCGGACCTCCATGCGTCTGTTGAAGTTCCGGTATCGCTGATCGAACGGTCGGTGGACATGGCTGTCTCGGCCAAACCGGACATCATATGCGTAACCGGGGACTTCGTCACTGTCGCCACTGGTTTTGACCGTCGCTGGTATGAGAAGACGCTGTCGAAACTGGCGGCTGCACGACCGACCTACGCCGTTTTGGGCAACCATGACGGCGGCAAGTGGTCCGGTTACGGCGGGGGTCTCCGAGGCCCCGGGGAAGTCACCCGAATGCTGGAGGCCAGTGGAGTGGAGGTGCTGTCAAACAGATCGGTGAAGATTAGTCCGCAAGGTTCTCCACTGCGACTGGTGGGAGTCCACGATGTGTGGTCGGGCTTTATGGATGCCCCGAAA
This sequence comes from uncultured Acidobacteriia bacterium, assembly GCA_903893525.1. Classification (GTDB taxonomy): domain Bacteria; phylum Acidobacteriota; class Terriglobia; order Bryobacterales; family Bryobacteraceae; genus BOG-234. The sequence goes on from CAITMP010000395.1 coordinate 4,171, forward strand.
GCCTTTAGCGTAGTGGGGGATGGCGAGGGGGTGGTTTTGTTGTCGCACAACCCGGACAGCAAGAAGCCGCTTGGGAAGTATCCCTGGAACGTAATGCTGAGTGGCCACA
>CAITMP010000396.1 GCA_903893525.1 uncultured Acidobacteriia bacterium
AAGTCGAGCTTGGCGAAATGGGCCCGGCGGACCTCCTGAAGCTTTGCCTGGAACTGCTCTCCCTCCCCCGTGCGGCGCATGGCCCTGCCGGCCTGGACCAAGTAGTCCACTGCGTCCTCAAGGGAGATCACGCCAAGGGCATAGTCGGCTAGCGCGAAAAACACCCTAGGCGTGTCCCCTGGGTGGTCGACCGAACGCGCGTGGGCCAGATCGGCCCACAATCGCCGGGAACAGCCGTTTTCCATTGCCTCCTTCCACGCCTCCTCAAGGTGGCCCTCGGCGAAGAGAATCTCCACAAGAATGGATTGTTCTTGGGCTGGGTCGCGCCACTGGATGCGGGGAATTTTCCGGGCGTGGGTGACGCTTGCGATCCGGGTCCGCAGCAGCTCCAGCGCCTTCTCCCGCCAGCCGTCCCAGCTTCCATTGACTTCCGAGTGGAACTGCAAGTCCCGGTAGGCCGCCAAGCCCGGGGTGCGCACAAACCCCGACCAAGCCAAGGCGATGGCATCGTCGAACCGACCAAGCCGCTGGTACTCCTCCTTTGCAAATTGGGCCAGACCGGCGTCGTCGGCAGCCTTGAAGGCGGCAAGACCCCGTTCGGCCCAGGCAAGCGCGTCCTGGTGCCTTCCATTCGCTCGCAACAAGGAGGCAATCTTCCAGTAACGGAATGGCGCGGACAAGTCGCGGCGCATTACGTCGATCGACTTATCCAAATCGCCTTCGGCCCGCGCGAGGGATTCCATGATGGGCGCGATCTTGTAATACTCCCTGTCGACCAGTCTGTCCCGTTTCGCGGAATCGGGATATTTGGCCCAGACCTGCTCGGCAAGCGCACGATAGGACTTCAGGCCCTCGGGCCCCAAAACGTCCGCATAGCGCTCCGCTCCATTCTGGAAGACTTCCCTACCGCCAGACAGTTCGCCCCGGAATAGACGGCCAGCAAAATCGGAGGGATCGGGTGGGGCCTCCAAGCAGGCCCGGTGGTGGATATCCTCGAGTCGGTCACGAAGAATACTGAAGTGACTGTCGGTATCGTCCACGCGCGGACGCACCTCGACCAGCAAATCCAAGGCACCCTCGCAAATACCGATAACGGCAGCAGGGCTGCCCTGCTCCAACATCCGTTCAACTTCGTTCACCGCCGTGTTGACGCCCTTCGCCCACTTCGGCATCTCACGGCGTGTCAGATACCTGCGCAAGCTGATGGACTTCTTGAAGGCCTGGACCATGGCAGCCGCCCCCGATTGCGGACTAGAGCGGCTGGAAATGAAACGGACTAGGCGATCGCGGATAGCCGTGTCGGCTTCGGCCCATTCAAGAACGAGCCGGACGAGTTCGCGCTGGTCCTCCAGTTGCAGGATGGCCGGGGCGTCCGCCAGGGTCAACGGCTTGGGTGCGCCACGTTTGGACTTGCGGCTCTGGGCCAGCCAGCCGACAGCGACGGCTGCGCAGTGTTTGCAGAAATCTCCCTGTTCACCGTCCGCGCAGTCGCAGGAGTAGTCGAGCATACCGTCCTCGGCCGACAATTCGACCGCGCACCTTTGGCGGTCGCGGACGAGAGCACGGATGCGCCCGGAGCGCTCCTCCAGGCTCTGGACGTGCCCATAGGCAAAGTAGTCGAGTCCCTGGGTGTATCCCGGCTCCTTGGCTAACCGACGCACAACAGCGTCATTCAAGACACCGGCTAGGGGTGATTTTTCCATGGCCACGCTATGAAGGTAACATCGAACGGATCTCACCGAAAATGATCAGGCTGACCGAAACGCCATGATAGGCGGCGGTCAGCGCGCTCTTAAAAGAGCGAGGCAAGAAAAAGGGCGGGCCGCAGCTGTTACGCTGCGGCCCGCCCATTTTTTTTGTATCCGATCCGCTTAGAACGACAAGCGGAGTTGGAACTGCACGTGGCGCTCGGTGCCGACTTGCGCACCGGTCACCTTGCCGAAGAGGCCATTGCCGTTGACAGCGGGGGAAGTCCCGTTGGCGCCGGCAGGAATCTTGGCATCGCCAATCGACCCGTCAGGGAAGCTGAACTGGGGCGTGTTGGCCAAGTTGATTGCTTCCGCGCGGAACTGCATCTTAAAGCGCTCGGTCACCGCGAAATCCTTCACCATCGAGAAATCCATGGTGCGGGTGGGCGGGCCGGAGAGAGCCTGCAGACCCAAGGTGCCCTGCGTGTAAACGCCGGCGGCCGAGTTCTGGTAGGCCGGGAGGAAGCCGGTGGTGTCGAACCACTGGCCATTGGTGCCAGGGCTGCGACCGCCAGCCGGGGCCGCCATCGGGTTGGTTCCGTTGTAGACGCCGAGGCAGCGACCCCAGTTGCCGATGCAACCGGTGCCGTTGATGCCGAAGGGCTGGCCGGTGCGGAGCGACAGGATGCCGTTCATGTGCCAGTTGCCAACGATCATGTCGGCGGCCTTGTTCATGTTGCCGAAGTACTTCTTACCCTTGCCGAGCGGCACATCGTAGTTGAACGAGGTGGTCAGGTTGTGGCGGATGTCCCACGCAGCGGTCGAGTAGGCCGTGGCGTAGTTGGTCGGGTCGGTCGGTCCGAAGTTGCTCGAACCGGACAGCGGGGTGCCGCTGTTGGCCAGAGCATGGCTCCAAACATATGAGGTCATGAACTGGAGACCGTCGGAGTACCGCTTTTCCAACTTCATCGAACCAGCGGCATAGTTGCCATAGCCGAAGGTGGAGGTCATGGACAAGCCGGAACCGATGATGCCGGTGCCAGCCGGGCCACGGACGATGCGGGTGTTATCGCAGCTCAGCGTGGTGGTGTTGTTGGTGCCGAGGTTCGGGCACGGATCCGAATTCCACAGGATCAACTGGTGCGACTGGTGGTTGCCTTCGTAGCCGAGTTCCAAGGACATGTTGCCCGGGAGTTCGCGCTGCACGATGACGTTCCACTTTTGAACCAGCGGATTGCGGAAATCGTTCTGCACACCGCGGAACGAAACCGGGGCGGGCAGGGTGAACACGTTCAGCGGGTAGCCGCCCGTGAGGCCGTTCGGGAAGTAGTTGCAGCTCACGCCGCCAGCGACGCACTTGGGATCGCCAACACCGAGGAAGCCGGAAACACCTGCACCGCGGACCAAGTTGACCGTTTCGTTGAACGGCACGCCTTCACCACGGTTCGGGCTACCGCCCTGGTTCTCTTCGCCGCCGTAGAACATACCGTAGCCGACGCGAACAACCGTCTTGTTGGCAATCTGGTATGCCGCACCGAAACGCGGACCGAAGTCGAACTTGTCCCACGGGATCAGCGTGCTGGGAACGGTGCCACGAACGACCTTCACGGTCGGGAATGCGGTGGCAAAGTTCGGAGGCAGGGGCAGATCCTGGTTGCGGCCCTTCGGGATGTAGAGGGTCAGGCTATCGAGATCGAAATTCGCCTGGCGACCGAAACGCTCGTCGATGGGCGACCACAGTTCATAGCGGAGACCGAGGTTCAGGGTCAACTTCGGAGTCACCTTCCAGTCGTCCTGGGCATAGAAGCCATAGGCGACCTTCTGGGACGAGATGAAGTTGGTGGTGGAGATATTGCCGCTGTCGAGCTGGCCCAAGAGGGCCGACGCGACCGCATCACCGGTCTGGCTGGAGTTGGTCGGGAACGCCGACTGGTTGCCACTGTAACCGATGTTGCCGTGCGGGTCGGGGACCTGGAAGAACGGGAACTTGATCGGACGGAACTCGCCGCCGAACTTGAACGAGTGCGAACCCTTGCTCAAAGCAACGTTTTGGATGAAGTCCCAAACGTTGTTGTATTCCTTGGTCGGAATCCAGTCGTTGGCACCGGTCTGTTGGTAGCCCGAGATCGAGATCTGGGGCAAGCCGCCGTTGTTGGCCGTTGCGCCGGTCGGATTGTAGCCGCCGATGCCGAACTGCGTGAAGAGGTCCTTGTCCGGATTGGCACCGAGACGCGAGGTCACCAAACGGGTGAAGCCAACGCGGGTTTCGGAAATCAGGGTCGGGGTCCACACACGGCTCCAGCTGATCTGGGCGTTGCGGGAGAGATCCGTTTCCTGTGCGCCGTTGAAATCGGCACCGTCGATGGCGATGGAAGCGCCGGAGAACGGCGAACCGCTGGTCTTGCCCGTGTTGGACCAGCTCATGGAACCGAAGATGGTGTCCTTGTCCGACATGCGGTAGTCGACGCGGGCGTCGCCTTGGTGGGTGGACTGGGAACCGGGAGAGACGAAGTAGAAATCGTTCACCGGAGTGTTGCCGGTGCGGATGGGCTGGTTCGTGGCCGGGTAGAGCTGCAGGATCTTGTTGAAAGCGGGATCGAAGCGGCTCGCGGGAACGATGTTGCCCGGGAACGAGGTGCGGGACAGCGGGGTCACGCCATCGGCCATATAGGTGGTCGACTTGGCGTCATAGATTGCGCCCTTGACCAGCGAGACCGGAAGGCCGGCTGCGTCGTTGACATTGACGGCGGGTCCGAGGAGGCTGGAGAAGTCGCCCTGCTTGAAGGCTGCGGTCGGGATCGTGAGGAAGCCCGAACGGCCGAGACCGGCCACGGAACCACCCGACGAGATGATCTTGGTGCCTTGGTAGTCGCCGAAGATGAAGAGCTTGTTCTTCTTGATCGGGCCACCGGCGGTTGCGCCGAACTGGTTCTGGATCACTGGACCGCGACCGACGCCAGCAGTGTTGTTGTTCCAGGTGTTGGCGTTCAGATCACGGTTCTGCAGAATTTCAAACAAACTGCCGTGCAGCTGGTTGGTGCCCGACTTCAGGTTGACGTTGATAACGCCACCAGCCGCGCGACCGTATTCCGCGTTATAGCCGTTGGTGATGATGCTCATTTCGCCAATGGCTTCGACCGAGGGGCCAACGGCATAGGCGGTCTGGTTCAAAAAGTCGATGGTGTTGATGTTGTTGTCGACACCGTTCAACAGGAAGTTGTTCTGGCCGTTGGAGCGAACACCGTTGGCGGAGAAGCCACCGTTGTTGCCGTCGCGGGCACCCTGTTCGGCAGGAACGACGCCGGGCACGAGGCGTGCGAGGTAGGCGAAGTTGCGCTGGCCGCCGAGGGGCACATCGGTCAGGGTCTTGGAATTCAGAGCAGCACCCACCTGGGTGCTTTCGGTCTGCAGGATCGCACCTACTGCGGTGACTTCGACGGTCTGGCCGACGTCGCCAACGGTCAGGGCGATGTTGACACCGGTACGTTCGCCGGCGTTCAGAATGACGTCCTTCTGGGTGGCCTTCTTGAAGCCAGCGGCAGTAACAGTGACGTCGTAGTTGGAGGGCTTGAGGGCTGGACGGGTAAATTCACCGGCGCTGTTGGTGGTCAGTTCATAAACCTGGCCGGTGGCGCGCTCGGTGACGGTCACTTTGGCATTGGCGACTACGCCGCCGGAGGCGTCGGTCACGGTGCCGGTAATGGTTGCAAGATCGCGTTGCGCAAACACTGCGGACGCGGTAATCATGGCGATCAGGGCAATTCTGGGCCCTGTGAAGTTTCGAATCATTCGATGATCCCCCTTGCCCGCAGTTGCGGGAACATGGACTGTGTGAAATCTTATCACTTCCGTGCCGTCGAATCAACGGTTTGGATGGGCCCGATTCGCGTGGAAGATGCCTCTGGACGCTATGGAATTCCGATAGCGACGTCTATGAATTTTGGAAGTCCAGCCCAAAAGTTGGGACGGTATACTGGTCCCGCCAACATGCCATTCCGATTCCTTTCAGCGCCGACAGGCTGGGCTCTGCTCCTAGTCGCTTTCCTAGTTGCGGGGGGGATCCTATATGTGTTGCCCGCACAGGTCGTGCCAGAGGTGCGGTTTGTGGATGTTGCGGCGGAACGGGGCCTAACTGCGACGACCACTTTTGGCGGTTCCAAGCGCAAGGACTACATCCTTGAAAGTACTGGTACTGGCGCAGTTTTCTTCGATTTCGACGGCGACGGCCACGAGGATATCTTCATCGCAAACGGCACTGTCTTGGACCCGAAAGCCATCCCGCAGCCCTCCCAGCTCTACCGAAACGATGGTACCGGACACTTTACCGAAGTCGCGCGAAAGGCCGGTCTCACCAAGACCGGATGGGCCCAGGCAGCATGTGCGGGAGACGTGGACAACGACGGACACCCCGACCTGGTAGTCACCTACTACGGCGGGAGTGTCCTTTATCGAAATCTGGGAAATGGAAGATTTGAGGACGTAACCACGCAGGCTGGCCTAGCTGACGGCAAAAAAAATATTTGGAATTCGGGCTGCGCACTCGTCGATTACGACCGGGACGGGCTGTTGGACATCGTCATCGGCAGCTACCTGTCATTCGACATGGCCACGGCGCCGAAGCCTGGATCGGGTCG
>CAITMP010000397.1 GCA_903893525.1 uncultured Acidobacteriia bacterium
CTGCAGCGAAGAATCGCTGCCCTGTACCTTGAAATCAGGATCGGAAGACATCCGGTCCTGATTGGCTTGCCGGAGCGGGAGCGCCATCGCTGCCCAAGCGCGGAAAGCGCCATTGTGGGATTCGCGCCCCGTTCCGGAAGCTGTGACGCACATCCCGTGGGGAGTTTGCGCCCCTGGATTTTCCAGGGAGCGCCTGTACAGGGCCGATGCCAGAGTCACGCCAAGCCTGGAAAGGAATCAAGGTGGAAAGGCAAAACGAATCGAATATCGACCCCCGCTTCTTCGCGGGGGTGGATTTGGGCAGCGGCGAACACGCCGTCCATGTGGTGGACGAGTCCGGCAAGCGCCTCGACGGGTTCACCGGGGAACACGGCGGTGCCGGACAGGCCGCTTTGGCCGACAGGCTCCGCCGGATCTGCGGCGGCAGGCCGGAACTGATGGGGATAGCGCTGGAAACACCGCGCGCCGCCTTGGTCGAACTGCTGCTGGAGCAGGGCTTCGCGGTCTTCGCCATCAACCCGAAGCAGCTGGACCGGTTCCGCGACCGGCACTCGCCGTCCGGGGCAAAGGATGACGCGCGCGACGCCCGCGTGCTCGCCGGATCGCTCCGCACCGACCGCGCCAGCTTCCGGCGGCTCAACCCGGAATCCGCCCTGACCATCGAACTGCGGGACCTGTCCCGGCTGGACGAGGGACTCAAGCGCGACTTCCGGCGGGGTTGCAACCAGCTCCGGGAGCAGTTGCACCGGTACTATCCCCAGTTGCTGGGACTGTGTCCGGCAGCCGACGAGCCGTGGTTCTGGGCTCTGCTCAAGCGGGCACCGCTGCCGGCGGCCGGGGCGAAGCTGACCCCGGCCAACATCCGCCAGGTGCTGGCGCTGCACGGAATCCGCAGGCTGTCGGGTGACGACATCGCTGCCGCCCTCCGGACGCCCCCGCTCCAAGTTTCGCCCGGAACCGCGGCGGCCGCCAGCCGGCACGCGCTCATGCTGGTGCCGCGCCTGGACCTGCTGTTCCGCCAGATCGGGGAAACCCTTGCCGCAATGGAGTCGACGCTTGGGTCGATGGCGTCGGACTCCGAACATCAAGGGCATCGCGACGCCGCCATCCTGTTATCCTTGCCGGGAATTGGACCGGTGACGGGCGCCGCGATGCTGGGAGAGGCTGCCGAGCCCCTTCGAAATCGAGATTACCATGCCCTGCGGAGCCTTGCCGGGTCGGCCCCGGTCACCCGGCAGAGCGGGAAACGGCTGGTGGTTGGGATGCGGCACGGGTGCCATCCGAGGCTGCGCAACGCCCTGCATGGTGCCGTGAGCTGCCACGTCCGGTGGGATCCCCGGGCCAGGGAGCAGTATCAAAGGTTGAAGGCCGCCGGGCACAACCATGCGCGGGCTGTCCGGGGCGTTGGCGACAGGCTTCTGCGCCTGGTGGTCACGCTGTTGAAGAACGGCGAGTTGTACGATCCGCAGCGGCGGCTGCTGCCGGAGACGAAGACCGTTGCCGCTACCGGCCAACCTGTCATATGCTGAAATCGCCACGGTCGGAGGACAGGGCTCTGCGGGGACGCAACCCGAGCGCCGCGCCGGGTGCCGACATGGAGCGCGGCGGAGTGCCGAACCCCGCCGTGCCTCCCGACAGCCAATGTTGGCCGGAATGCGCCAAATCCCAGGGGCTTGGGGACAGAGTCCCCATCCAGCTTCCTTGGCTAAATTCAGCTTGACAACAATGTGGGGAGCCCTACAGGAGCAGTTCCCCTCCCCGCAAGGCGCGCAATAGTTCCTGCTGGGCGGCGAGTGCGGCCTCGCGCACCCTCCACGCCGACCGGTCGCGATTGCCCACGGGGTTGCTGATGCCCCGGACTTCACCCACCGGAATGCCGTACAAACGGGCGACGTGGGCGATTGCGGCCCCCTCCATGCTTTCGACCGCGCCGCCGGTGCGCGCGGCCAAGGCCCGGGCGGAAGCGTCATCCCCTGTGCAGGTGTTCACCGTGACGAACGGGACTCCCGCCATTCCGTTAGGTCGCAAGGGGACCGCGAGTGTGTTGAAGACCGGCTCCGGGCCACCAATCACCGGAAATCCCAGCGTGGCCATGTCGAGAAACCCGTCGGCGGAAGCTGCGCCGAGGTCCCCGTAACACTCGCTGGCGGCCCACGCCACCGACGAGCCCACTTGCAGGCCGGAACCTGGATAGGCCCCGCCAATCCCGCAGACCACGACTGCGAGGGCCCCTTGGCGTTCCAGAAATCGGGTGAGGGCGATGGCGGCGTTCACAGCACCGACGCCGGTGACGAGAAGCGGAATCGTGGGCGGAAGGTTTTCGCGCAGGTAGGCGCCTTCGAGTGGGGTTGCAACGCATATTACAAGGTCGGCGGGCATTTTGTTCAGGGTAGCCAATGGCATCATGCACCACAACGCCCGTGCTGCTAGCTTGGTTATTTGATCACGTTTTCCAACATCTCCAAGCAATACGGCAAGCAGCTCGTTTTCGTCGACGCCTCGTTCCAGCTCAACCCCGGTGAAAAATGCGGCCTGGTGGGCCCCAACGGTGCCGGCAAGACCACGTTGTTCCGCATGATCGTGGGAGAGGAGGGTCCCGACGACGGCAACGTCACCGTTCCCAAAAAGACCACCATCGGCTACTTCCGGCAGGATGTGGAGGAAATGGCGGGCCGTCCGGTTTTGGACGAGGCCATCGCGGGCAGCGGTCGGGTGGGCGACCTGCACCACGAACTCGACGGCCTTCAGAAGGCACTGGAAGACCCCGAACGCTTCGACGAGATGGACCAGATCCTGGAGCGCTTCGGCGAAGTCCAGGAGGAGTACGAGCACCTGGGCGGCTACCAGATCGAGGCACAGGCTCGCGAAGTGCTGGGTGGGCTCGGGTTCGCGGAGTCGCAAATCGATGGAGACGTGGGTGCGCTTTCGGGCGGTTGGAAGATGCGCGTGGCGTTGGCGCGCGTATTGTTGGGTCGGCCCGACGTCCTGCTGATGGACGAACCGACAAACCACCTCGACATCGAATCCATCATTTGGCTCGAAAACTTCCTGCGCGGCTACCAGGGCGCGCTGCTGATGACGTCGCACGACCGCGATTTCATGAACCGGATCATCTCCAAGCTGGCCGAGATCGACGCGGGCGAAATCATCACGTATTCGGGCAACTACGATTTCTACGAACGCGAGCGCACCATCCGCGAGGCCAACCAACAGGCCGCGTTTGCCCGCCAGCAGGCGATGCTGGCCAAGGAACAGCGGTTCATCGAACGGTTCAAGACCCACGCCGCGAAGGCCGCGCAGGTGCAGAGCCGGATCAAGGCGCTGGACAAGATCGAAAAAATCGAGCTGCCGAAAAAGCGCGTGGTGGTGAAGTTCGATTTCAAGGTCCCGGCGCGGTCGGGCGACCAAGTGGCGATGATCGAGGACGTCCACAAGGCGTATGGCAGCCGCGTGATCTACGACGGTTTCAGTTTGACGATCCGCCGGGGCGAGCGCTGGGCCGTGATGGGACGCAACGGCGCGGGTAAAAGCACGCTCCTGAAGATGATCGCGGGCGCGACGTCTCCGGACCAAGGCGAGGTGCGGCTGGGCGCGAGCTTGAGCATGGGGTATTTTGCGCAGCAGTCGCTGGACGTGCTGAATCCGGAACTGACGGTGATCGACCAGTTGCAGAACGATTTTCCGCAGGATGGTATCGGGTCGTTACGGAGTTTGGCTGGTGCGTTCCAGTTTTCGGGCGACGATGTGGAGAAGAAGGTGCGGTCGCTTTCGGGCGGCGAGCGGTCGAGGCTGGCGATGGCCCGGATGCTCTACAACCCGCCGAATTTCCTGGTGCTGGACGAGCCGACGAACCACCTCGATTTGGCGACGAAGGAAATGCTGGTGGAGCAGTTGAAGAATTTCGAAGGGACGATGGTGTTCGTGTCGCACGACCGGACGTTCCTGAGAGGGCTGGGGACGCGGGTGCTGGAGTTGAGCGGCGGGGACAGCGAGCCGAATATTTATTTGGGACCGTACACGGAGTATGTGGCGGCGCGGGGGCAGGAGGCTCCGGGAATCCACGCGTAGGGTACTGGGGCGACACGCTAGAATTGGATCATGCTGAAGCGCGTCTACATTGACAACTATCGGTGCTTTGTCAATTTCGAGCTCGAATTGGGTAGCTACCAATTGGTTATGGGGCTGAACGGCACAGGCAAGTCAACGTTGCTCGGGGTTTTGGAATCGCTTCGATCACTCCTCATTGAGGGTGCGCCGCCATCTGAGGTGTTTCCCCAGAACACGCGGACACGCTGGCAGACGCTGCCGACGCAAACATTTGAACTTGGGGTGGAGCTGGATGGGGATCGGTACGACTTGCTCCTTCAGATGGACATCTGGGGATCACCCGGCCGGACAAGGATCATTCGGGAAGATGTTTCCTGCAACGGTCACCCAGTGTTTTCATTTGTGTCGGGGGAAGTGAACTTGTTCAATGAAAGGTTCGAGCGCAAGGTCCAGTACCCCTTCGACTGGTTCCGGTCGGCCCTATCGACCCAGGAGTCAAGGCCCGAGAACAAAAAGCTGATGCGGTTCAAAGGGTGGTTGGCTTCTGTATACTGTCTCCGGATTGACCCCAAGGGGATGGTTGGCAGAACCGAAAAGGAGACATCCCGGCCGTCTTCCGACATGGATGATTTTGCTTCGTGGTATCGCCACCTTACTCAGGAAAATGGCGGTGCAGCCGGTGAACTCCAGTCATTGTTGCGTTCCGTACTCCCTGGGTTCGAATCTCTGGATTCCCGGCTAGTGGGCGGGGAAGTTCGGATGCTCTCAGCGAGGTTCGAGCCTGTCCCCAGTGTGCCCAAGAGCGGATTTTCGGTAGGATTTGAAGAACTCTCCGACGGTCAGCGGGCCTTGATCTGCATGTACGCCCTCTTGATCTTCCTTGTCGAGGGTTCCACCTGCCTATTCATTGACGAGCCCGAGAACTTCGTTGCCTTGCCGGAATTGCAACCATGGCTACAGCGGCTAGGAGACAGGATAGAAGACCGTGGCGGTCAGGTAACGCTGTTCTCGCACCATCCCGAGATGATTGACTACCTTGCTGCCGAGCGGGGCATCTTCTTCGAGCGGGTTGGATCGGGTCCAATACGTGCCCACAGATACCGTCACGACGACGAACAGTCCCTTCGGCTTTCGGAACTGATCGCGCGCGGCTGGGTTGGACCAACGATGGAAGTCCGTGACTGAGCGCGTGAACGCGGTGCTTCTGGTTGAGGACCAGCGGCACGAAAGTCTTGTACGGCGATACTTGGAACGGTTGCGGCCTGGCAAGTATGTGTTCCGGTCCCGGAAGGCCGGTCCCGGCAAGGGGTCGGGTGAACAGCATGTCCGTCAACGATATGCCAGCGAAGTTAGAGCGTGCCGTCGCGGCCATACGGACACCTGCCTGATCGTGCTCATGGATGCCGATACGGGAACCTGCGTGCAGCGCGAGAAACAACTCGCGGAGCAGTTACGGGAAATGGAAGAAGGTCCCAGGCTCGCCGGTGAGGCCATCCTTCATTTGATTCCGAAACGCAATATCGAAACTTGGCTGCTGTGCCTTGCCGGACATGAGGTGGATGAGGTAGGTGATTACCGGTATGATCCCC
>CAITMP010000398.1 GCA_903893525.1 uncultured Acidobacteriia bacterium
CCGAAGCACCCTCCGACGACGATAACCCCGGCGGCAGCCCCCTGATCGTCCGCAACCTGGCCAACGGGCGCGACACCACCCTCGGCAACGTCTCAGACTTTGCATGGCAGGAAACCGCCAAGACCGGACATCTCCTCGCTGTCGCCATCTCCACCGACGACAAGACTGGCAATGGCGTCGCCGTCTTCGACACCGAAACCGCCACCCTCCGCACCCTCGACTCCTCGCCCTCCATCTACACCAACCTCTCTTGGCGCAAGGACAGCGCCGACCTCTCGGCCCTCAAATCGACCACCGACGAAAAGCATGACGGCCCCGGCAACCTCGCGCTTGCGTGGACCCGTCTCGGCCAATCCTCCGAAACCGCGCTCACCTACGACCCGGCCAAGGACGCCAAATTCCCAACCGGCATGCGCCTAGTCTCCTACCGCAAGCCCTCCTGGTCCGACTCCGGCACCGACGTCTTCCTCGGTATTGCCGCCTGGGACGAAAAACCAGCCAAAGAGCCAGGCAAAGACGCAAAAGAAACCACAGAAGACGCCGAGCCAGCCGCCGTCGACGTCTGGCACTGGCGCGACTCCGACGTCATGCCGAAACAGAAGAAATCCGCCGCCCAGGACCGCCGCCGCAACATGCTCGCCGTCTGGCACTTGAACGGCAACAGCCTCGTCCAGCTCGGCCACACCCTGCAGGGCCAAGTCACGCCACTCAAGCACCAAAATCTTGCGTATTCCACCGATTGGCACGCCTACGCCATGGAACGCAGCATCGGACGTCCCGCAACCGACCTGTCCCTCGTCGACTTGGCCACCGGCGCTGAAACCAAGCTCAAGGACCGTCTCGCCGATGACCGCTACCTGCAGGTCAGCCCGCGCGGCAAGTACCTCCTCTACCTCCAAAACGACCACTACTGGACCATCGACACTTCCACCAAGGCCACCGTCAACATCACCCGGAACGTCAAGACATCCTTTATCGACAAGGAATCCGACGACACCATCAAGCAACTCCCACCCTTCGGCGTCGCCGGTTGGACCAAGGACGATCACGAAGTCATCCTGTACGACAAGTTCGACCTCTGGATCATGCCGCCGACGGCTCCCAGGCCACCCGCCTCACCGACGGCACTAAGGACCAAATTCGCTACCGCTACACCAAGCTCGATCCCGACGAGGAATTCATCGACGCCGGAAGGCCGATGGTCCTCTCCATGTTCGGCACGTGGTCCAAGAAATCGGGATACGCTCGCCTCCAGCCGGGAGCTACCCCCGTACCCCTCCTTTGGGCCGACCGAAGCATCGACCGCCTCGTCAAAGCCTCCGACGCTGATATCTACGCCTACGTCTCCCAGTCCTTCGTCGAGTCCCCCAACGAATACGTCGGCGGGCCCGACCTGAAGGACGCCAAGAAAACCAGCGATACCAACCCCTTCGCCGCCAAGTTCGCCCAAAGCCGGTCCGAGCTGGTGGAATACCAGACGCCGAAGGGCGTCCGCCTCCAGGGTGCCCTCTACTATCCCGCTGGATACGAATCCGGCAAGAAGTACCCCATGGTCGTCTACATGTACGAGAAGTTGTCGGACAACCTCCACCACTTCAGTGCGCCCACCGAACGGGAATACTACAACCCCGCCGCCATCACCGACCACGGCTACTTCCTCCTGATGCCGGATATCGTCTTCCGCCCACGTGAGCCCGGTCTGTCCGTGGCCGAGTGCGTCGGTGCCGCAGTAAAGAAGGTCTTGTCCGCGGGCAACGTCGACCCGAAGAAGATCGGCATCGTCGGCCACTCCTGGGGCGGCTTCGACACCGCTTTTCTCGCCACCCACACCAACCTCTTCGCCGCCGCGGTCGCCGGCGCGCCCATCACCGACCTCGTCAGCAACTATGGCAACCACCACTGGGGTTCCGGCATCGCCGAAACCGACCACATCGAGACCGGCCAGCAGCGCATGGAGGTCCCCATTTATGAGGACCTGCAGGCCTACATTCGCAACTCGGCCATCTTCAATGTTCAGAACATGACCACGCCGCTATTGATCGAAGTGGGCGACGCCGACGGTACCGTCTTCTTCCACCAAGGCGTCGAACTCTACAACATCGCTCGCCGCGCAGGCAAGGAAGTCGTGCTGATCTCCTACGCGGGCGAGGACCACGGCCTCAGCAAGAAAGCCGACCAAGTCGACTACCAACGCCGCATTTTCGCTTGGTTCGGCCACTACCTGAAGGGTGAAACCGCCCAAAACTGGATCGCCAACGGCGAAACCTACCTCGACCACCAAAAGGCTCTAAAGAGGTAGGGCGGCCATTCTTGGTTCTGCCAGGCTTTTAGCCTGGCAGAACCCCGTCTCCCACCGCGCCAGCGCCTGGCAAGTTTACCTCCACCCATTCCTCACAACCTATAATGGAACCGCAGCACCGGATCGCACCCCTCCACCCCATCC
>CAITMP010000399.1 GCA_903893525.1 uncultured Acidobacteriia bacterium
CCCCCCAATAACTGCAATCCGTCCGAGGGCAATACCCCAGTTACGCCCGTACCAGGCCCGGCAGCGGAACGTCCATCGGCAAACCCACATAATTCTCCGCCAAAGACGTCATCCCGGCCCGCGAACCCGTCAGATAATCCAGCTCCGCCACCTGACGCCGGTAGTCAAACCGGGCGAACGGTGCGTCCTGCGGTCCCAAGTGCAGCATGGAGGTCATCCACCACGAAAAACGCTGCGCCTTCCAGACCCGCTTCAAACAGGTCTCCGAATACGCCTCCAGCGCCGCACCGCCACGGCCCGAATACTGCCGCCAGAACGCGTCCGCCAACACCCGGACGTCCGCCGCAGCCAGGTTCAGCCCCTTGGCCCCGGTCGGAGGGACCGTGTGCGCCGAATCACCGGCCAAAAACAGGCGTCCGCACTGCATCGGCTCCACCACGAAACTGCGCATGGGCGTAATCCCCTTCTGGAAAATCGGCCCTTCCTTCGGACGCCAGCCGTCGTCGGTGCCGAGCCTCGTACCCAGTTCGGACCAGATCCGGTCGTCGGACCAGACCGAAATATCCTCATCGGGATCGCACTGCAGGTAGAGCCTGGTCACCGTGGGCGAGCGCATGCTGAAAAGCGCAAAGCCCCGATCGTGGAGCGCATACACCAGTTCTTCCGACGTCGGCTCGGCATGCGCCAGAATCCCCAGCCAGCCGAAGGGATAAATACGCTCGTAGGTCGAAAGCAGACCCTTCGGAAACGCGGGCCGCGAAACCCCGTGGAAACCGTCGCAACCGGCGATGTAGTCGCAGTGGAGCGTGTGCTCCACATCTCCATCCACATAGCGCACCGTGGGCGACTCCCCGTCAAAACCGGCCACCCGCACCTGGTCCACCTCAAAATGCAGCGGACGGCCGGTCCCCCGACGGGCGTCGATCAGATCCCGCACCACCTCGTTCTGGCCATAAATCCAGATGGACTTGCCCGTCAGCTCCTCGAAATCAATGTGGTGGCGTCTCCCGTCGAATGCGAGGTACACGCCGCCGTGCCGCAGTCCCTGGCGCTGCAGACGGTCGCCGACCCCGGTCGCCACCATCATGTCCACCACATGTTGCTCCAGCACTCCGGCCCGCACCCGCTCGATGACATACGGCTCCGACCGGTTCTCCAGAATCACCGAATCGATTCCGTACAGGTGCAGCAGATGTCCCAGCAGCAGACCCGCCGGGCCCGCTCCAATAATTGCAACCTGGGTATGCTCCGTCATCTCGCCAACTTCCCTTGGAGCAACGTTTGCGCCTCCGCAAATTCGCGACCCAGGCGGTCCACCAACTCTGCGGCAGGCACCACTCCATGAACCGCCCCGATTCCCTGCCCGCAGCCCCAAATGTCTTTCCAGACCTTATGTGCTGCACCGCTGCCAAAATTCATCTTGGAAGGATCGCTCTCCGGCAGATTCCCCGGATCCAGCCCCGCCGCCACAATCGAAGGCTTCAGGTAGTTCCCGTGAACCCCGGTGAAGACGTTGGTATAGAGAATGTCGTCCGCCGCCGAGTCGACGATCATTTGTTTGTAGGCCTCGACAGCATTTGCCTCGCGCGTAGCGATGAACGCGGAGCCCACATACGCGAAATCGGCACCCATCGCGAGTGCCGCCAGGATCGACTTGCCCGTGGCAATCGACCCCGACAACGCCAGCGGTCCTGGAAACCACTCCCGGATCTCCTGCACCAGCGCAAACGGCGACAAGGTCCCCGCATGCCCTCCCGCCCCCGCCGCAACCGCGATCAGCCCGTCCGCACCCTTTTCAATGGCCTTGTGCGCGAACCGGTCGTTGATCACGTCGTGCAGCGTGGTTCCGCCGTAGCTGTGGACGGCGGTGTTCAAATCCTCGCGCGCGCCCAGCGACGTAATCACCACCGGCACCTTCCACTTCACGCAGAGCGCGAGGTCGTGCTCCAGCCTGTCGTTGCTGCGGTGCACAATCTGGTTCACCGCAAACGGGGCCGAAGGCTGATCCGGATGCGCGCGGTCCCAAGCCGCAAGCTCCTCCGTGATCCGGTGCAGCCATTCGTCCAGCAGCTCCGCCGGGCGCGCGTTGAGCGCAGGAAACGAGCCCACAATTCCCGCCGTGCACTGGGCGATCACCAG
>CAITMP010000400.1 GCA_903893525.1 uncultured Acidobacteriia bacterium
ATGTTCCGCGTGGCGGCCAGCCTCGATTCGATGGTGGTAGGCGAGCCCCAGATTCTGGGGCAGCTCAAGGCAGCCTACCAGATTGCCAAGACCGAGGGAACCGTCGGCGGGCTGCTGGAAACCGTGGTGACCCGCGCCTTCAACGTGGCCAAGCGCGTCCGAACCGAAACCGGCATCGGCCAGATGGCGGTCTCGGTAAGCTACGCCGCCGTGGAATTGGCGCGCCGCATTTTCGGATCGCTCAAGGGGCAGACGGTCCTGATCATCGGCTCCGGCAAAATGGGGGAACTGGCGGCAAAGCACCTCCACCGCTCCGGCGCGAGCAAAATTCTGGTCACGAACCGCACCCATGAGCGCGCGGTCCAGATGGCGGCACTGTTCAATGGGCGGGCAGTCGACTACACCTCCTTCACCTCGATGCTGCATGAAGTGGATATCGTCATCGCCTCCAGCGGCGCCCAGCACTACATCCTGAACCGCGAGAACCTGCAGCGGGCCATCGCCCTGCGCCGCAACCGCCCGATGTTCCTCATCGACATCGCGGTCCCGCGCAACATCGACCCCGCTGTCAATGAAATCGACGGCGTCTTCCTCTACGACGTCGACGACCTCGAAGGCGTCGTCAACGCCAATATCCAGGAGCGCTCCAAGCAGGCCGAGGCCGCCGAGGCCATCGTCCTCAAGGAGCTGGACCAGATTCTGACGCGGATCAAGCTGGAGGAGGTCACCCCGACCATCGTCAGCCTCCAGGGCCAGCTGGAGGAAATCCGCGCCGCCGAGGTCGCCAAGGCCCTGCGCCGCATGCCCGGCCTGACGCCGGAACAGGTGCAGGGGGTGGAGGCGTTGCTCCATGCCACGACAAAATCGATCATCAACAAGATCGCCCACGGCCCGATCTCCGAATTGCGCCGCAATGCGGGCCTGCCGGACGGCGACCAAGCGGTGGAACTGATCCGCAAGGTCTTCCATTTGCAGGCCTGAGTCCCCCGCTGGTAACCTAGTAGTTCCCCCTATGAAAGTTCTCCTAAGCGTCACCGACAAGACCGGTGTTGCGGATTTTGCGCGTGGCTTGGCCTCCCTCGGGGCCGAATTGATCTCGACTGGCGGCACGGCCCGCCTTCTCCGCGATGCCGGGATTCCGGTCCGCGACGTCGCCGAGGTCACCAACTTCCCCGAAATGCTGGACGGGCGCGTGAAAACCATGCACCCGAAGATCACCGGCGCCATCTTGGCCATCCGGGGCAACGCCGACCACATGGCCTCGCTCGCCGAGCACGGCATCGAGCCGATCGACATGGTGGTGGTGAATCTCTACCAGTTCGAGAAGATCGCCGCCAAGCCGGACGCTACGTTCCAGGAACTGGTCGAGAACATTGATATCGGCGGCCCCACCATGATCCGGTCGGCGGCCAAGAACTGGCAGGATGTCGCGATCGTGACGGCTGCCGCCGATTACGCCCCGATTCTGGCCGAACTCCAAGCCGAGGGCGCGCTCTCCCGTGCCACCAAATGGCGGTTGGCGCAGCGGGCATTCCAGACCACGGCCGACTACGACCGCGCAATTTCGGCGCGCTTGGCCGAAATCCAGCCCGACGAGCCCGTTCTGCCATCCGAAATCCTGCGTCCGTCACTCGACATCCACGTTCCGCGCCGGGCATCGCTGCGCTACGGCGAGAATCCGCACCAAAAGGCCGCCCTTTACGCCGCCGGTACGACTGGCATCGCGGGAGCCGAACAGCTGCACGGAAAGGAACTTTCCTACAACAACCTGGTGGATCTCGATGCCTGCTGGCAGCTGGTCTGCGAGTTTTCGGGTCCGGCGGTCGCCATCATCAAGCACACCAATCCAGCAGGTTGCGCAGAACAGGCCAAGCTTGCCGATGCCTACCGCAAGGCGTTGGAATGCGACCCGGTCTCGGCCTTCGGAGGCGTGATCGGCGTCAACCGGGAGGTGGACGAGGAGACGGCCATCGAAATGTCGAAGCTGTTCGTCGAGGCCATCGCAGCCCCCGCCTATTCCGATGCGGCCCTTGCGGTGCTGAAGGCCAAGAAGAATCTTCGCCTGGTGCGGGTGGAAAACTTGGTGGAGCCGGTTGTTGTGAAGAGCATCTCGGGCGGATTCCTGGCGCAGACGGCGGATCTCGCCGGTTTCGACCGCTCCAAGGTGGAAGTCAAGACGCAGCGCGAGCCCACGGCCGAGGAATGGATCGCCCTCGAATTCGGCTGGAAGGTTGTGAAACACGTGAAGTCCAACGCGATTGTCTACACCCGGGCGGGTCAGACGGTGGCGGTGGGTGCGGGTCAGATGAGCCGGGTGGATTCGGTGAACATCGCCGCGATGAAGGCGCATCTGCCGGTTCCAGGCAGCGTGGTCGCTTCGGACGCCTTTTTCCCGTTCCCGGACGGCTTGGAACAGGCCGTGAAGCACGGTGCCACCGCGTTCATCCAGCCCGGCGGTTCCGTAAAGGATGCCGACGTGATCGCGGCGGCCGACCGGCTTGGCGTGGCAATGGTCTTCACCGGCATCCGGCACTTCCGGCACTAGGCCTTGGGCAAGTAGGGGCGTATGCCGTAGTCGTATACGGCTGCGCCCAAAATGCCGCCGAGGATGGGTCCGACGATGGGCACCCAGAACAGCATGGGGCCGTCCGTCAGGCCGTTGTTCTTGAATCCTGCCACTGCCGCGAAGAGACGTGGGCCGAAATCGCGCGCGGGGTTGATGGCGTAGCCGTGCATGCCGCCGAAGCCCATGCCGATGACCACCACCACCAGGCCGACCATCAGCGGTGCCATGTTGGCACCGGGTGCCTGGTTGCGCTCGTCAGTGATGGCGAAGATCATCAGGATGAGGAGGGCGGTCCCGATGGTCTGGTCCAGCAATCCGGCGAAGGGAATTTGGGGGAAGGCCGCAAAGGTGGTGAACACTCCGGCGGTCTTTTCCATGCCGGGGTCGAATTTTTGGAAGGCGGGGAGGTAGTTCCAATAGACCATCGCCGCGCCCACGAAAGCGCCGGCAACTTGGACGAGGGAGTAGGGGATCACCTTTTTCCAAGGGAAATCGCGGTAGACGGCCAGCGCCACGGTGACGGCTGGATTCAAGTGCGCGCCGGAGATTCGTCCGGCAATATAAATGCCCATGGTAACGGCCAACCCCCACGCGAGGGTGATGTTCGTGTAGCCACCCATCACAATTTCGCCGGGAACGCCCGTGCCGAAAAGGACTGTCATGGCAACGACGCCGTTGCCGAAAAGAATCAGCACGAGTGTGCCGAGGAATTCTGCCAAGAGTTCAGGAAGCATTTGTTTGGTGACCGAAGTTTGGGAGCCGAATGTGGATTCTATCATTCTTTGGTACGCTTTAGTACTATGACGGACTTGGACTGGCAGTCCGTCGAGGCGCACTTCGGCGCCCTGATGGAGCTGTCCCGCGACGAACGACCGGCGGCGCTGGCCCGGATCGACAACCCGGAGGTGCGGGGGGAGGTGGCGTCGCTGCTCGACAGCGCCGACGAGGGTACGCTTCAACTGCCCATGATCGGCGGGGTCGCCGCTCAAATCCGCTCGGACGAAACCCGGACCATTGCCCCAGGCGGGACGCACCGGTCAACTTCCGGCGCACCGGACCGATTGGGCCCGTGGAAACTGCTCCAGCGTTTGGGCCAAGGCGGACAAGGGACGGTTTTCGAGGCGGGCCGTGATGACGGAGCCTATGCGCAGAGGGCTGCTCTGAAAATCGTCAAGCGCGATATCGACAGCGATCTTTCCCGGAGGCGCTTCCGGCATGAGCGCCGGATTCTGGCAACGCTGGAACACGCGAACATCGCGCGGCTGCTGGATGGCGGAGAATCGCCGGACGGTCTGCCGTATCTGGTGATGGAGTTTGTAGAGGGGCGTCCGCTCATCGGTGCCACTTCCGAGTGGACTCTCCGACGCAAGCTGAAATTGTTCCGGGAGGTGGTGGAGGCCGTCGCCTTTGCCCACCGGAACCTGATTGTGCACCGCGACCTGAAGCCCTCCAACATCCTGGTGACCCCGTCGGGAAAGCCAAAGCTGCTGGATTTCGGCATTGCGAAGTTGTTGGACGAGGCCCCCGATCTGGATTCCGACTCTCCCACCTCGGCTGGGATGCACACGCCGGACTACGCATCGCCCGAGCAGATTCTGGGCCAGCCTGCGGGGATCGCCTCGGATATCTATTCGCTGGGGGCGGTGCTCTACGAGCTGCTGAGCGGCTCCCGGCCCCACCGCTTGGAAACGTATTCAACGGCCGATGTCTACCGCGCCATCTGCGTGGACGAGCTCCGGCCGCCGAGCGTAGCTGCGAAAAGTGCCGAGACTGCCAAGCTGCTGCGGGGTGATCTCGACACCCTGATACTGGCTGCGATGGAGCGCGACCCGAGGAAGCGGTACCCTTCGGCGGAAGCGTTCGGGGCGGAAATCGACCGGTACTTGGAGGGTCGTCCGCTGCTGGCCCGGCCAGCGACGGCGCTGGAACGCGGGTGGAAATTCGTACGGCGCAATCGGGTCGCGGTTGGCGCCGCCGCGCTGGTGATACTGGCTACCACCGTCGGGACGGTGGTGTCGCTGCGCCAGGCCAACATCGCCAACCAACGGTTCAACCAGGTCCGGCGGCTGGCGCGCAGCTTCGTCTTCGACTACAACGACGAACTGGCGCGGATCGAAGGTACCACGGCGGTTCGCGAGCGCATGGTGAGGACGGCAATCGAGTACTTGGACAATCTTTCAGTCGGTGCGGCCAATGACCCGGGTCTGCAGCGCGAATTGGCTGAAGCTTATCAACAGGTTGGAAATGCGCAGGGGTTTCCGGCGCAGCCTAGTTTGGGGAAAACCGAGCAGGCCGTGGCCAGTTACCGCAAGGCTGCCGCGATCTATGCCCGGTTGGGGGTGGCGACCAAGGAGGATTTGCTCGCGCGCGGCGGCTTCTACAACCGCTTTGGGCAATTGACCCGCTACACGGGGGATTTGGAGGCCGCCCGGAACTACCTGACACTGGGACTGCGGGACATCGAAGCTGCGGCACAGGCCCAGCCGGACGACGTTTCGATCCAGCGAACATTGGCCAGTTCCTGGTGCGGGTTGGGTGATCTGGACGAGGACGTGAACCACCACGCCAAGGCGTTCGAGGAATTCCAGCGATGCGACCAGATAGCCGGCGCGCTGCTCAATCGGACACGCGATGCCGGGGCGCTGGAGGCGGCAGCTGCGGCCAAAGAGAGGGTGGCGACTTCCGCGCAGGCAGCCGGACGGTTGACGGAGGCGCGTTCGGCCGCGGACGCGGACGAGGTACTGATCGGGGAGTGGCAGAAGCTGGGCGTGAACTCTCCCAAGCTCCACCGCAGAAACCTCTATCTGCGCCAGATGCGGATGTTTTTCTATTACGATGTCGATGGTCCCAACATGCTGGATCCGTCGCGGGCCCGCGATGTGGGTGTCGTGTACCTGGCGACGGCGCGGGAGATGGCGGCGAGCGACCCGAACAATGCCTCGGCCCAGCTGAGCCTCGCGATTGCACTGTATGCCGTGAGTTTGGCGCAACAGGAGTTCGACGTCCGCGGGGCTCTGGCCAACGCAAGGGCGTCCATCGCCATGTTGGACAAGCTGATGGCGGAGAAGAAGCAGGCGTATTTGGTGATGTCGCGCCGGGCGCACGGTTTGCGCCGTCTCGTGGAGGTCCTGTCGGCTTCTGGCATGTTGGAGGAAGCCCGTGTGAGGGCGGCGGAGTGTGTGGTGGAGCAGCGGAAGACTTCGGCGAAGAATCCGGCCGATGCGCATGAGCTGGGGGAACTGGCGGAATCGCTTCTCGCTGCTGCCGAGGTGGAGGACAGCTGGGGCGGCATGGTGCCGCGCAGCCGCTGATCGACGAGGCGGAGAAGCTTGTGGCGAAGATCCATGCGGGAAATCCCAAGGAATTGGCGACGGTTGCCCTTCGTTCGGTGCTGTTTGAAGCCCTTGAGCTGCACTGGGGGAGGGCGGGGGATTCGGCGCAGGCGCGGCACTGGGCGGAGGAAACCGAGAAGTTGTGGCTCGCCGAGGACCAGTCGAACGAGTTTGTGAAGCTTAAATTGGGCCGGGTTCGGGCTGCAGCGGCGAAACGCGGATAGACGGCATGCCCGACAGGCTTAGTATCCACGCTCCGATCCTGGTGAACACCCTTGGCCATTGCGCGGGTGCCATTGTTTTCGGGATTTTGTTTTACCTGCTGGTGCTGGATTGGCGGCGGAACCGGGGCGAGCGCGATGTCCTGCCGGGAATCGCCGCTGCCCTGGCACTGGTGTGGAACGCGGGGTCGCTGTTTGCGCTGGCGACTCCGGACAAGGCCGATCCTTTGTCCGATGCGATTGTGGCGGGGAGCTTTTCGGTGCTGAGCCTGCTGCCGGCGGTGCTGCTGCACATTTCGCTGCGCGCGTCGCCAGTGGTTCCGGGCAGAATGGCGCTGTGGATTGCGGGTTATGTGGTCAGCGGGGTGGCGGTCGTGCTGCACTTGAGCGATCTGATCACGACCGCGCCCCGGTTCCACTATGCGGCGATTTTGCTGGTGACGATCGGTTTCGGAGTGCTGACGACGGTCACGGTTGCGCGGGAGAGTCTGGCGGGGGGACAAAAACGCGGCAGTGGCGCGCGGTTGGCCGGGGCGATGGTCTTGTTTTTGTTCGCGATCTCGTTTGTCCATTTCGAGACGTCGCGGGAGACGCGCTGGTCCGGCGAAGCCGCCTTCCACCATGCGGGAATTCCGCTGGCGCTGTTCGTGCTGCTGCAGGACTACCGGTTTCTGCTTTTGGATGCCTTTGTGCGCTTTTTGGTGAACGCGGTCTTTGCGGCGTTGAGCGTGGGCGCGGCGTATCTGGCGAACGCCAAACTTTCGCTGTTGGCGCGCGCGGAGCGGGACCCGTTCCACGCCGGACTGATTTTTGTGGCCGCCTGTTTGCTGCTCAGCCTTTTCGTCTATGTGCGGAGCCGGGTCCAGCGCTGGCTTACGCGGGTGGTATTCCTGCGGGCCAATACGGAGAAGGCGGTGGCGGAATTGCGGGAGGTTGCGGCGAAGAGCCCTGGGGAATCTGTGTATTTGGCGGATGCCGGGGCGTGCATCGCGGAATTCCTCTCGGCTCCACGGCTGGAATTGACCGCGCCGCAGGGTTCCGAGGTGCCCGATGTGGCGGTTGCCGTGGTGGATGCCGAGCGGTGGGGCGTTCCAGCTTGGACACAGGCGGTGGCTCCCCTGCGTTTCGCGCGTGGAGATTCCCTGCTGCTGCTGCTGGGGTCGAGAAGCGGCGGTCGAAGGTACCTGAGCGAGGATATTGAAGCGCTCGACCGCTTGGCGGCGATTGTGTGCGAGCAGGTGGAGCGCATCCGGTCTTCGGAAATGCAGAATCTGGTTTCCCAGGCGGAATTGCGGGCGCTGCAGGCCCAGATCAACCCCCACTTCTTCTTCAACGCGCTGAATACGCTCTACGGGACGATCGCGCGCGAGAACCGGGCCGCTCGGCGGTTGGTCCAGAATTTGGCGGATCTTTTCCGGTATTCTTTCGCGGCGGACCGCGTCTTCATCCGGCTGGAGGAGGAGATGAAGATGGTGCGGGCGTATTTGGAGATTGAGGAACTGCGGTTGGGAGCGAAGTTGCAGGCGGAGATTGAGGTCGACCCGGATGTTCTAGGTGTGGAGGTGCCGGTGTTGTCGATCCAGCCGTTGGTGGAAAACGCGGTCAAGCATGGCGCGGCGGCGCGGCCGGGTGGCGGATTTGTGCGGTTGGCGATCCATCGGGAGGGGGATTCGGTGGTGGTGGATGTGTCGAACTCCGGTACTTTCGCGGTCAAACGCCCGCTGGATTCCGAGGGTACGGGGATGGGGTTGGAGAACGTGCGGCGCCGGCTGGCGCTTTGTTACGGTGCCGGCGCGACCTTGGACGTCGACAGCCGGGACGATTTGACAACCGTGCGGTTCCGTCTTCCTGTTGCAGCTGGGGTGCAGCGTTGACGCTTCGCACTTTGATTGTGGACGACGAGCCCATCGCGCGCCAGATTCTGCGCGAGGAGCTGGAGCTGGTTCCGGGAATACAGATTGCGGGCGAGGCGGCGGATGGTTTTGAGGCGGTGGATGCGGTTCGAGAGCTGTCGCCGGATTTGGTGTTTCTGGATTTGCAGATGCCGGGGTTGGGTGGATTCGACGTGGTGCGGCGGCTGCGGCGCTCGGGGCATGTGCCGATGTTCGTGATTGTGACGGCGTTTGACCGGTATGCGATTGAGGCGTTTGAGGCCGGGGCGGTCGATTACCTGCTGAAGCCGATTTCGCCGGAGCGTCTGGCGCAGGCGGTGGACCGGGCGGCGAAGATGTTCGTGAAATCGGGGTCTGGGGTCGATGCCGAGGCGGTATCGGTGCCGGCAGTTCCGCGGCATCGGCGGGTGGTGGCGCGTTCGGGGGCGGATTACCTGCTGCTGGCTGCGGACGAGGTGCTGGCTTTCGAGGCGGACGGCGACTTGGTGTGGATCGTGACGGCGAAGAAGCGGTATCTGGCGACGGAATCGTTAAAGGCGATCCACGGGAAGCTGGGTGGGGAGAGCTTCCGGTTGATTCACCGGGGGGTGCTGGTGAATATCGACCATGTGCGGAAGATGAGTCCGATGAGCAGTCAGCGGTGGATGGTGACGCTGAGCAATGGGCTGGAGTTTGTGGTTAGCAAGCGGCTGGCGCATAGCGTGCGGAGTAGTTTGACCGGGTAGGGGGGCGGGTGATCGGATAGGGTAGACTCGTCGATATGGTGCGGACTGAGCGCTTTACGGCAATCATCGAGCGTGAGGGCGACCTCTATGTGGCCCTTTGTCCCGAGTTGGACGTGGCGAGCCAAGGCACGTCCATTGAGGATGCGCGAGCCAATTTGGTGGAAGCTTTGACGTTGTTCTTCGAGGTCGCGGAAGAAGCCGAGGTTGGTAGGAGGCTACGGGGGCAGACTTTTGTCACCCAAGTTGAGGTTCCGGTTGGGTAGGTTGCGGATTTTATCGGGCGACTAAATGTGCCGGATTCTTGCGCGGCATGGATTCGAATCGGTTCGACAGAGGGGAAGTCACCGAATCCTCCAGTTGCGAACGCCCGATGGCGTTGTAACCGTGCCTGTGCCGATCCATCCGGAACTTGCCCGTGGGACGGTGTTGTCCATCATCCGTCAATCGGGACTACCGCGTGATTTGTTCGAGTATTGAGGGCTATGCGATTTGTGCGGCGAGCCGGGTACGGCCTCGGCGCTTGACGTCCGCGGCCAATTGTCGAGTGCCGTCATAGGTCGAAATCGTCCGACCTTCGCTACGGCTGAAAGAGGCCTCAGCGCTGTCAAGAACGGCGACGTTCTTGTTCTTCCCAGAGAGCCATTCCTTGGAAAAGGGCATTTCGGGGTTCCGTAGGCGACCGCTCCGCACTGCGGCCTGCACGAGGGCCTCCTGGTATGCGTCGAGCGTGACTTCCATGAATTTCACTGGAGGATGTGCCTCACCCTAGCAGGCCGCAAGCATCGCGGAACTCGCTGAACTGGGCATCCAGTTCGCCCATTTTACTCGTCCAAAGGCCAAAGTCGGACTCCGAATCCTCAAGGCGCGGAGGCCCGAGGTGCCCAATCCTCCAATCATTGAATAGCACGGGTGGTGGGTCTAACTGCGGCAACGCGTTGTGAAACTCCCCAATCTTGAACAGCGGTCCCATTCGCTCCGCCAACCCACGACCGGCATCTAGCATGCGATGCAAACGCGATGCATGAGTTCCCGGTAGCGCCGACGACTTAATCAAGTCCATTTCATCGAGCACATCACGCGAGAACTCAGCCAGAGGCGGTAGATTGCTTTCAAGGAGTGCCCTGTCGCACCAAACGTCCAGTTGCTCATCGGGCCCGGGGAGAGGTGCGTTGTGGACAAGTGCAAGGAACGCAAAGCCACGGTCGCGTGCCTGACGCAGCAATTCCACACGTGGCCCCCATGTCTCGAACGAGTCCGGGGTCCTTAGTTTCGAAAATAGCTTGTCCGGCAGGTTCAGGCTCAATGCCGCCAGCAAACTGGCGACCTCGTAAGCGCGGAATAGATCGCTGACCTTAAAGTGATTGGCAACCACGTGTACAGCCGCCGAATAGATTCCGAGTTCGGGATTGTACACGCGTTCCAGATGTGATCGCTTACGCACCGCAGTTTCCACATGGCGGGAGTCATCGGCCAGTAAGGTAAGCAATTCTTGCTCCGTTGCAATTTCGTACTGCATCGCATTGGTCTCCAACAAAGACTCAATCGAGAGTGGGACTCGGCAGGCCCGACGACGGTCGTTCCACAAAAAGCGTGCAAAAAGGATCGGACGCTGGTTGTCCGGTCGACCGTTCTCGTCGAAGCCGATCCCACATGTCAATTCGGCAATCCACCGTCGATCACTGTTCGGGGGTGGACTTGGATCGCCGATAGTTGTGAAGTATCGCCTATACCGGTCGCGGTCGCTCGCCTTCAGATAATCGATTATACGCCAAAACTCACTTTCATTATTCTTGATCCGCGAATGCACAGCATTAAATCGTGCAATCAGATTCCGCTGTCCCCACAAGGAGCCAACGTGGTCGAGCCAGTGTCGATGCTCGTGCAACAGAGTTGGCAGTACACGGAGCTTGATGGCCGCATCATTTGACTTCCCGGCCTTGTGCCATAACGCCAAATCGACTTGACACATCTCAATGTGCTGTGTGCCGGGGTAATACGCGGCTTCCGTGGATGTTGCAGGAAATGACCTTAAGGGCCGCTTGGCCCGATATTCCCGCAGTGTCTCAGACGGCAATGAATCGGTAAACTTTACCGGCATAGTCGTGTGATTTAAGGGAAGCTTGCTCACGCCAGCACGCCCGAGACTACGTTCCCCCGCACATCCGTCAACTTATAGTGCCGGCCTTGGTATTTATACGTCAGTCGGGTATGGTCGATTCCGAGGCATTTCAGCATGGTCGCGTGCAGGTCGTGCACTTCGACCGGGTCCTTCACGATGTTGTAGCTGAAGTCGTCGGTTTCGCCGTATGAGATCCCGGGTTTGATGCCTCCGCCCGCCATCCACAGCGAGAAGCACCTCGGATGGTGGTCGCGGCCGTAGTTGGTGTCGGTGAGCGTCCCCTGAGAATAGACGGTGCGGCCGAATTCACCGCCCCAGACGACGAGGGTGTCGTCGAGAAGTCCACGCCGTTTGAGATCCAGCACCAGGGCCGCCGAAGGCTGGTCGGTTTGGCCGCATTGTCCGCGGATCTCCTTCGGCAGGTTGGCGTGGGCGTCCCAGCCCCGGTGGAAAAGCTGGACGAAACGCACGCCGCGCTCGGCCATGCGACGGGCCAGGATGCAGTTCGCGGCGTAGGTGCCGGGGATGCGCGAATCGGGGCCGTAGAGCTCGAAGGTCGATTCCGGCTCCTTCGAGAGGTCGGTCAGTTCTGGCACGGAGTGCTGCATCCGGTACGCCATCTCGTACTGTCCGATGCGGGCGGAAATGTCGGGGTCGGGGTCGCCGGCGTTCGTCCGCATGGTGTTCAGACGACCGAGATCGTCGAGGAAGCGGCGGCGCGCCGCGTCCTCGTAGCCGTCGGGATTCGATAGGTAGAGCACGGGATCGGCCCCGGAGCGGAATTTCACGCCCTGATGCTGGGTCGGCATGAAGCCGCTGGACCACTGGCGGTCGGCCAGCGCCTGGGTGTTGCCGACGCCTTGGGAGACCATGACGACGAAGGCGGGGAGGTCCTTGTTTTCGCTGCCGAGTCCGTAGGAAACCCAGGAGCCGATGCTGGGGCGGCCGGCGAGCTGGAATCCGGTCTGGAAGAAAGTGACGGCGGGATCGTGGTTGATGGCCTCAGTGTGCATGCTGCGGATGACGCAGATGTCGTCGGCGATTTTCGCGGTGTGGGGCAGCAGTTCGCTGAGCCAGAGGCCGCTCTTGCCATGCTGGGCGAACTGGAAGAGCGAGGGCGCGGTGGGGAATTTCGACTGGAAGGCCGTCATGCCGGTGAGTCGCTGGCCCTGGCGGATGGAGTCGGGGAGGTCTTCGCCGCGGCGGGTGGCGAGGCCGGGTTTGGGGTCGAACATGTCCAGCTGCGAGGGGGCGCCGTGCTGGAACATGTAGATGACGCGCTTTGCGGTGGGCGGGAAATGGGGGAGGACGCCGGGTGTCTGGTCCTCGGCCATCAGTTGAGAGAGCGCGGTGGCACCGAGGGCCATGCTGGGGAGGCGGAAAAGGTCACGGCGGGTCATCCCTGTCTGATCAATCATTGCTTGGTCACCGCCTCGTCGAGGTTCAGCATCAGGCTGGCGACGCTGGCGTAGGTCGCGAGTTCTCCGGCGTCGAGGGTGGGGTCGGCCTGCCATTCGCCTTGGGCGAGGAATTTGGCGGCGGCACCGGTTTTGGTGGCGAAGTAGTCGCGGTGGTAGTTCAGGCTGTCGAGGAGGGCTCGGGTTTCCTGGGGTGTCGGTGCTCGGGATAAAAGCAGGCGGAAGCCGTGGGCGAGGCGGGCTTCCGGGGTGGCGCCGCCTTCCTTCAGCATGCGCTGGCCGAGGGCACGGGCGGCTTCGACGAAGGTGACGTCGTTCATCAGGTCGAGAGCCTGCATGGGGGTGTCGGTGCGGGAATCGCGGACGACGCAGGTTTCACGACCGGCGGCGTCGAAGTTGACCATCATGGGAGGGGCGATCGTGCGCTTCCAGAAGGTGTAGAGGCTGCGGCGGTGGAGGTCGTCGGCGTGGCCCTGGGTGTAGTTCATGTCCTGCATGGCCGTTTCTTTCCAGAGTCCGGCGGGCTGGTAGGGCATGACGGAGGGGCCGCCAACCTTCTCGGCAAGCAGTCCGGAGGCGTGGAGGGCTTGGTCGCGGATGGCTTCGGCGGGAAGGCGGAAGCGGGGACCTCGGGCGAGGAGGCGGTTGTCGGGGTCGCGCGCCAGCAGTTCGGGGGAGGCGGTGGAATTTTGGCGGTAGGCGGCCGAGAGCATCATGAGCTTCAGCATGTGTTTGATGTCCCAGCCGGATTGGACGAATTCGGTGGCGAGCCAGTCGAGGAGTTCGGGGTGGCTGGGTGGCTCGCCCTGGACGCCGAAATCCTCGGCGGTTTTTACGAGGCCGGTGCCGAAGACGAGCTGCCAGAGACGGTTGACCTCGACGCGTGCGGTGAGTGGGTTGCGGTCGTCGACCAGCCATTGGGCGAGGCCGAGGCGGTTGCGGGGGGCGTCGGTGGGCAACGGCGGCAGAGCTGAGGGTACGGCGCGGTCGACCTTTTCGGCGGGCTTGTCGTAGGCACCACGGTCGAGGCGGAAGGCGGTGCGGGGCTCGGGGAGGTCCTGCATCACCATGACGGTGGGTAGGGAGCGGCGGAGCTTGTCGAGTTCGAGCTTCATTTCGCCGACTGATTTCGCGGTGGGGTCGGTATCGAGGAAGGCAGCGCGAAGGACGAAGGCTTCGGGCGTGGACCGGCTTGGCTTGGCGGCGAGGTCCCTGAGTGAGGCCCGCACGCCCAAGCCGGTCAGTTCTTCCGGCTCCAAGACACGCGAATAGACGCGCAGGTCTTCAATTTTGCCCTTGAAGCGCCGCTGGGGGCCCCAGCCACCTCCGACCAGAAACGGTTCCTTGAAGGCATTGCCGGCGTTTCGGATTGGCCGGTACAAGGTCGCGTTTTCGATCCTCATTTTGGCGGGCTTGCCGTCAATGTGGACGGAGACTCCGGTGGCGAGGCGGGAACCGTCGACAGTTACGGCGATGTGGTGCCACTTGTTGGCGGAGATGGTCTCCTCGGATTCGAGACGATTGGCGTCGTCGGCCCACACGCTGGTGATGTTGACGTGGACGTGCCCGTTGTTTAGGTGGACGCCGTAGCCCTTGCCGGTCGGGTTGTCGACCATGCGGCTGGCTATGCTGCCATCGGGGGTTCCCTCGGCGTGGATCCAGGCGGAGATGGTCCAGGGGTCGGCGATGTCGAAGGGTGCGACATCACCGGCGTTGATGGTTTTGGTGCCGTCGAAATCGATGGGATCGGTGCCGGTGGTGTAGGCGAGTGCGGTTGACGGACCCCAATAGGTATTCGCGGGGAGCGATTGCTCCCACGCTGCCTGGGCGCGCTGGATTTCCTGTTCCCGGCGGGCGAGGTGGGTTTGCGCGGCGGTGATCTTGCGTTGAAGGGCGTCGACTTGCGATTGTTGGTCGGGAGTCGGGGCCGGATAGAGCGGTGGGGTGTTGCCGTACTTCATGCCGCGTCCCAGTTCGGGGAGGCTGTTGAAAAAAGCGAACATGGAGTAGAAATCCTTCTGGAGAAGGGGGTCGTACTTGTGGTTGTGGCAGCGGGCGCAGCCGAGGGTGAGGCCGAGGAAGACGGTGGAGGTGGTTTCGACGCGGTCGACCACCTGTTCGACGAAGTACTCGTCGGGGACGATGCCGTCCTCGGTGTTGATGCGGTGGTTGCGGTTGAACCCGGAGGCGATGATTTGGTCGGGCTTGGCATTGGGAATCAGGTCGCCCGCCAGCTGCTCAATGACGAATTTGTCGTATTTTTTGTTCGAGTTGAAAGCGTCGATGACCCAGTCGCGCCAGCGCCACATGTCGCGGGGGCCGTCGTATTGGTAGCCGTTGGTATCGGCGTAGCGGGCGGCGTCGAGCCATTTGGCGGCCATGCGTTCGCCGTACCGGGGGGATGCGAGGAGGCGGTCGAGGGCCTTTTCGAATGCTTGCGGTGATTTGTCGGCGAGGAAGGCGTCGAGTTCAGCGGGGGTTG
>CAITMP010000401.1 GCA_903893525.1 uncultured Acidobacteriia bacterium
TCACACCCGAGCCATTCCAGCGCAGCCAGCCATCGCACCCCTGGAGAATGTCCGATACCAACTGCCGCACCCCAATTTGCCGGTCCAGCAACGGAGAAATGTAGAGGGTGGAGGCCAGCCCATACGCCCAATCCGCCGCCGCCTGCCAGCTCGTACCATCCAGCAGCGACGATGAAAAACCCAGCCCCCATATCGGATGCGTCAACAACTCAGCGAGAATGCAAAACGGATTTGCCTGCCCATCGCCATCCAGCGCTGCGCTCGAGCCCGTGATCACCGACTGCACCGGCTTGCGCCCGCCGATAATGGCCACCGTCGGCGGCGTCCCGCGTTCCCGCCCGAAGAAAAAGTCCTTCAGAACGACCAACACCTGGTCCCGATACGGCGGATGACCAAGGATCGAAAGAGTCTTCTCGCCCGAGGTGTCCAGCGTCTGCGTCGATGTTCCCCAGTACAGGTAAATCTCCCCGTGCGATTCGACGGTGAGCTTAATCACCGGCCCGTAGGCCGATCCATCCTCCGCCAGGTGCAGCGGACTCGGCACCCCGCTGTCCGTGCGGTTCAGCCGGTACTGCTGCCAGTAGGTCGCATTCGGCGGCGCTTTGTCCGCGGTGGCCGTGTGCGATGAAATGCACTTGTAGACATTCGCCCCCTGCCTGCGCAGGTCCCCGGATGAAATTGGGACAACCCGGCTGACGATGCCCTGGTCATAGTCCAGCCCACCCGCCGCCACACTACCCGGCGTCGATACCGTCAGACCCCACGCATCATTCGCGGCAGTCACGGCCCAAGAGATCCTGGAGGACCAACAACAGCCCACCACCGAAGAATTCAAGCGCCGGATCCGCACCCTCGTCAGCCAGGCGGGTGGCCGGATTGCCGGTGGACAAAAAGGCTACAAACTCGTTGCCGAAATGACCGCTGAAGAGTATCAACATTTCCGTAACTGGATGCTTGGCCAGGCCACGGAGATGCAACGCCGCGTGGTGGTCAGCGACAAACAATTCTACTCCCGCCAACCCGTCCCTGCATGATTGCTTTGCCACAACGCCCCACCATGGTAGGGCGTGGCTCCTGCCGAGCCGTGGCGGTCCAAACAACGCACCATTCGCAAACGCGAAGCGAATAGGCCGTCCGCAGGACCAGGACCATGGAATTGGTAAAGCCAGAAATCTTCAGCGAAGCCGTCCGGAAACTCGGCCTGCGAAGCCCTGTCGGCAGCCAGCTCACCAGCGCCCAGTGGGCAAGAGTCCCCGTCGCCCTGAGGGAAAGAGCCTTCTTCAGCAGCCAGATTGAGAACGTCAACTTCCTCCGCGACATGCGGGGATTCCTCGACGACTTTCTGACCGGAGCCCGCGAAACCATCGTTCGCCCCAACGGCAAAACCGTCACAAAGCTCAAAGTCGGTAGCCGCGCCGACTTCGTGAAACTCGCCCGCGAAGCCGCCCAGCGCTACGGCGTCGGCCCCGTCGATCCCGAGGACAAGGGGACGATCAAAGACATCCAGAGCGAACAGCGGTTAAACCTGATTTTCGACGTTAACGTCGAAGGAGCACAGCAGTATGCGTCATGGCTCCAGGGCATGGACCCCGACGTCCTCAACGAATTCCCCGCCTGGGAATTCATCCGCGTCCAGGACGTCAAGACACCTCGAGTCCCCCACCAGCTCAACGAAGGCCGCATCGAGCTCAAGACCAACCTCCCATTTTGGCTGAGCATGAACAGCCCCGACTTCGGAGGCTTCGGCGTCCCCTGGGGCCCGTGGGGATTCAACAGCGGAATGGGCACCGAAGATATCGACCGCGACCGA
>CAITMP010000402.1 GCA_903893525.1 uncultured Acidobacteriia bacterium
GCCCTCACCGGCACCTACACGCACTTCTCCAATGCCAGCGCGGTTTCCTTCGGCTCCGGCATCACAGTCAACTCGTTCAGTGCCCCCACCCAAACCTCGATCACAGCCAACATCTCGGTCGACCCCGCCGCCGCCGTCGGAACCCGCAACATCACTGTGACCACGGGCGCTGAGGTCGTCACCTTGACCAACGGATTCACCGTGCTCGCCGGTGGCCCCTACATCACCCTCACCCCCAACTCCGGTCGACGCGGCACCAGCAACCTCAGCGTCGCTGCATCCGGAATGTACCTGAACATCGGTGCGGGAACCACCGCAGCCTTCTCCGGCTCCGGCATCTCCATTGCCTCGATTACACCGACTGGCACCAACACCGCCAACGCGGTCCTCAACATCGCGGCCAACGCCCCGCTCGGAGCCCAAGCGCTGGTCCTCACCACCAACGGCCAGGCAATCACATTGCCCAACGCCTTCGCAGTTACCCCGGCGATCCTGAGCGTGATCAGTTCCGCCCCCAACGGCGTCTCCAACGTCGCCTACACCCTGCCCATTGTCGCCGGCGGACTGGCCCCCTTCACCTTCCAGATCACCGGCACTCTGCCCTCTGGCCTGTCATCAAACTCCACCACCGGCGGCATCAGCTTTACTGCCGCCGCCCCTGGCACCTTCTCATTCACCGTCCACGTGACAGACGCCAGCGGCCAGTCGGCCAACGGGGCCTTCACCATCAACGTCTATGACCCGCTCGTGATCAGCACCGTGTCGCTGCCTGCGGGGCTCACCGGCACCGCCTACTCCCAGACCGTTGCAGCCTCCGGCGGACTCGCCCCGCGCACCTTCTCGGTCTTCTCCGGATCGCTCCCCGCTAACGTGACGCTCGACCCGAACACGGGCGTGATTTCAGGCAACCCCTCCGCAGCCGGAACCGCCAACTTCACCGTCCGAGTCACCGACGCTGCCAGCCAGACCGTCGACAAGCCCCTCTCCATCGCCATCTACGGCCCGCCGGTCTTCACCACCACCACCTTGGCAGCCGGACGCCGCACCTTCGCCTATAACCAACCCGTCAATTTCTCCGGCGGCGTGCCCCCGCTCAATGCGACGATCTCCGCAGGTACACTGCCGAACGGCCTGAACCTGAACCCGACCACCGGTGCCATCGCTGGCACCCCCACCGTTGCCGGAACCGCCAACTTCACCGTTCTGATCACGGACCATGACGGCCACACCGCCTCCCAGGCCCTTAGCCTGCAGGTGATTGACACGCTCTCGATCTCGACAACCACGTTGCCAAACGGCATCGCCAACGTGCCTTACTCCCAGACCATCCAGACGGCCAACGGCGTGGCACCCGTCACGTTCGCCGTCACTGCCGGGACACCGCCCGGCAACATCACCCTAAACCCGGCAACCGGCGTCCTATCCGGTACCCCAACCACCGTCGCCACCTCGAACTTCACCATCCAGGCCACCGACGGACTCGGTCAGACCGCGTCCGCGTCGCTTTCCATCAACGTAATCCCCCAACCCGTTATCACCAGCATTTCCCCGAACTCCGCCACCGCTGGCCAGACGCTGGACGTGGCCATCGTCGGACAGAACACCCACTTCACGGGCGGTACCACCACCGTCAGCTTCGGCGCAGGCATCACGGTGAACAGTCTGACGATCACGGGCACCACGGCTCTGAGCGCCAACATCACCATCGACGCGGCGTCTGCCCAAGGTACCCGCAACGTGGTCATCACCACCGGTACGGAGGTCGCAACTGCCGCCGCTGGCTTCACCGTTAACGCCGCTCCGCCTTCCATCACAGGAATCCAGCCCTCAAACGCAGCCGTCAACACCACTGCCAGCATCACGGTGACCGGCCAAAGCCTGCTGGGAGCCACCTTCGCGTTCCAGACGCAGGTGCCCAATTCCGGGATTACGGCCCCGTCGCCTATCACCGTGGTTTCGAACGACGGCACCACGGCCATCCTGACATTCCCGACCGGGTCGGCGCAGAGCCAGTTCGCCTTGGTAGCCACGACGTCCGTGGCTTCCAGTCCGGTCACTTCCGCCACCCAGTTCGTCGTGCGGACGGCTTCGGCGACGACCATATCGTCCCTTCCGTCCAGCGTGCTAAACATCTCCAACAACTGGAACACCAGTCAGACCCTGCCCGCCGGGTCCAACGTGATCAACTCGCTCTCGGCCAGTGTGTTGAACATCTCCAACAACTGGAACACCAGCCAGACGCTGCCCGCCGGGTCCAACGTAATCAACTCGCTCTCGGCCAGCGTGCTCAACATCCTCTGGAACAACTCGTTCACCGCCAACATCCCGTCCGGCCAGTTCAATATCTCGGCCTTGACCGTTTCGGTCTGCAACGTGGCCTCCGGATGCCCCGCTGGCACGCCGCACTCCATTAGCCTTTCCGGCCAGGGTGCTACCACCCAATCTGTCTCCGCAGTCGCGGCCAAGACCTTCCGCACCTCTCCCCCGCGCCTGACCCCGGTCGAATCGTCGAGCCCGGTTGTCGAGGGCCGCACCATTCTACTCAATGCCCAGGGTGCGGAAAGCGCGACCTCCGTCGATTACGAGGTGAACGGCGTGGTGGTCGCCCGGACCACAAAGGCACCCCACCAAGTACAATTCACCGTCCCGTCCGGCGTCACGGAACTCACCTTCCAAGCCATGGTGACCGACGCCGCAGGGGCCAGCCTCTCCAGCTTGGTCCGCGTCCCCGTCATAGCCGACAGCGGCGAGCCGGTGGAACTACCAGCCCTGAACCCCGGGGACACCGCCACGCTCGCCGCCCACGGCTGGCGCACCGACTTCTATTCCTTCAACGAGCCTCTGACGGCCATGCCCGACCTAGCCGACCGCACCCCGGTGAAGACCACCTTCGCGACGGCCCTGAACCAGCCCAACCCGCGCGGCATCTTCGGCGACGACCCGCTCGGCTCCGGCTTCGCCCATGACTTCGTAGCCCGCTACTCGGCCGAAGTCTGGATCCCAGCCGACGGCAACTACGGATTCTGGCTCACGGCCCGCAGCGCGGCATCGCTGGAGATCGACGGCAAATCGATCGTCCCGGCGACCTTCACCGCCGGTCTGCCCAACACGGCCAACGCCGAACTGGCGCTGACCGCCGGTTGGCACAAGATATCCGCCACCTACGCCTTGGCCGTCGGATCGGAAAGCGCCCTGCTCGAATGGCAGCAACCAGGAGGCGACCGCGAAGTCATGGGCCCGGCCGCAGTCCGCACGGACCTCCCCGGCATCACCCCGGCAACCGTACCGGCCCGCTTCGACTCCGTCTGGCTCCGCCTCCAACGGGGCGCAGTCACCCGAGACCTCCCCCTCCGCATCCGGTAACCCCCATGACCCATATTCAAACAAACATTTCCGTTGTGGGGCAGGATGGCATCCTGCGCGGATGTCGCCGACATCCGCACGCGCCCGGCGGGCGCGCAAGCACCACCCCCGTAGGGCAGGCATTCTTGCCTGCGCTGGGCTTTCAGCCCGGCATAACCGCACAGCCCTTGGCGTTAGCGCCAGCTTTCCCGTGTGGGGCGGGCAATTCTGCCCGCGAGGCGGCTTTCAGCCGGCTCATGCGCCGCAAGGCGCAGGTTCCATCCCGCCCCTCAATTCTCACAGCTTCTCAGCAACCCCATAACCCAAAACCCGACTTCCACCCCAACCCAAGGAGAACCTAAATGCGCATTCTAAGAAAATCCACCATTGCCGCAGCAATCTTCTCGCTAGCCACCCTTCTCCCGGCCCAGACCTTCACCAGTGGCTCGACGGGTGCCGACGGGGCCTACAGCCCCACGGTCTCCGGCGATTTCGACCCTGCCGCCCTGGGCATCAACGCGTCGGGCGACAACGTCTTCAACTTCACTACCATCAACATCCCGTCCAATGTGACGATTCGTCTCCGCGCCTCCAAAGTGCGCAATGCCCCCGTAGTCTGGCTGGCTAGCGGCAACGTAAACATCGCCGGATACTTGGACCTCTCGGGTGAGAACGGTCACTTCTTGGATTTGAGTACTGCCTACAACACCAAACGCACCCCGGCGGAACCGGGAGCGGGCGGCTACTACGGCGGGTTGGGATCCAAGGGCGGCGTGGCCCCCGAAGCCGGTGCCGGACCCGGTGGCGGGCCAGCC
>CAITMP010000403.1 GCA_903893525.1 uncultured Acidobacteriia bacterium
ATCGTCCACGTATCCGTTGGGCTCGCCGTATGCTGGACCACCCGCAAATGCCGCAAAGCCAGCGGTGCGAACAAAAACCGCAAATTCCACGTCGGCTCGCGGTCATGCTCCGGACTCGCCGCATTCGAAATGATGTCGTGGATTTGGTCGCCCTCGGCAGAAAGGTAGCTTACGAGCACGTTCGCATCCGTATAGGCTTGGGCAATGGGCTGCGAACTCCACATTCGCTTGCCACGCGGCAAATGCGCATCAATCATCCGTGCGATCCGCCACTCAACCTCCCGAGTACGCAGGAACTCATCCGGCGACGTAATCCCCAGGGCGGACTTCCATTCGAATTGACTGATCCGCATGTTGCCCGGCTTCTCCAAACGCTTGGTCACCTTCGGCCACGCTAGAACCGCAGCCGCCAGCACCAATGCCCCCTGCAGCCGCCGGGACGACTCGCATGCGAGCGCCATCGACAGCGCTACAAAAGGCAGTACCGGGATCAGGAATCTCGAGCCGATGTTCTGCGGATACGGCAGCGTGAAAACCACCATCGCCAGCAAGCAGTACCGCCCCACCAGCGACCGCATAGCCAACAGCCCCACCGGAGCCAGCAGGAACACCGCACCCAACTGCCCCCCGACCTCCCCGGTCACCGTCGCCGCCCACGGCAGTTGCCAAAGGCTCGTCAGCGTGTAATGGCGGAAGTTCGCCCGAAAGGCCTCCTCAAACGACACGTGGAAATAGGGATTCTCGAACCACCGGTTCATCAACGGTGCCACCGGGTTGCCCAGCCACAGCCAGTTCTTCACCAGCCAAGGCAGCGCCAAAACAACGGCAGGCGTAGCCATCGCCAACAAAGCGCGCGGTTTCCGCTTCCCCGCGATCACCAGGCCCGCGTACAAAGCTGCCACGAACCCCGTGTACTTGATGGCGAAACAGAACCCGGCGAGCAGTCCGATGGGCAGCAGCAGCGCCCGCCTACGGTCGGAATCCGAATCCTCCCGCCAAACCTCCAGCAGATAAAACATCGCGAAACCGCTGGTCGCAAGCGCCACGTCGTTGTAGGCACTGGCCGCGTCCGCCCCCACGATTGGCGACAGGAACACCAACGCTGCCGCCGTCCATCCGACGCCGTACCGGCCAATCCGCCGCCCGTAGCAAACCATCAGGGCCACCAGCGCAAAGAGACTGGCGCAGTGAACCGTCGCCGCCGCCGCGTGCCTCCCAAATGCGAAGGCGAACAGGAACAGCATTTCCGTTGCAAGAGGCATCGCGGCATACAGGGTTGTCGTGACCGGCCCCATGCCGTGCTCGCGCAAGAACCGGTACACC
Organism: uncultured Acidobacteriia bacterium; assembly: GCA_903893525.1. GTDB lineage: Bacteria > Acidobacteriota > Terriglobia > Bryobacterales > Bryobacteraceae > BOG-234. The sequence goes on from CAITMP010000403.1 coordinate 1,324, forward strand.
AGCCCCAAGTGGTATGCCTGGCCATCCGGACTGTGCTCCGGCGATAGCGCCACGGACAGGTATAACAGGGCATAGGCCCCGAAAACCACCCCAAACAGAACTCGCCATCGCCACGACTGCGGAACCCACTCTTCCTCGACAGCCGACACCGATAGCCACATCCTGACAGCCAGCACAGCCAATCCAAGAGAGGCAAACACCCCGGCATACGCAAAATGCAGCAGGCACAGCACGAAGACGCCGAAACTGACCAGGGCCGCGCCAACCACCCCCGAGAGCGCCGCACCCTCGACCCGGCCCCACTTCACCCCCAGCCGATGGAACAGCATCCCGCCCGCCGCCCAGCAGACGGCAATCGTGAAAACCGCCCCGAATAGAACCGCCAACTGGCCCGGCACCCCCCCATTCTCCCACCCCGAACCCCTTTTCATTGGACCTGCATCCAAAAGCCAAATGGCTACATATAGAACTCTCGACCGCGCAATTCCCGCACCGCTGGTCTCCGACGGCGAGGGAGTACTGATTCACCGCGCCTTCCCCAACCACGACCTAAGCGAATTCGATCCTTTTCTACTGCTCGACCATCTCGGCCCCGTCGACCTCAAACCCGGCGAAGCCAAAGGTTTCCCCGACCATCCCCACCGTGGTTTCGAAACCGTGACATACCTACTATCCGGCGAATTTGAGCACCGCGATTCCTTCGGCCACCACGGTGTCCTAAAGGCTGGCGATGTCCAATGGATGACCGCCGGTTCCGGCCTGGTCCACTCCGAGGTCCCCGGACGCAGCCTCGTAGAAAACGGTGGACGCCTCGAAGGCTTCCAGCTCTGGGTCAATCTTCCCAAGCGCGACAAGATGCTCGCACCCCGCTATCAGGAGTACGAATCCGCCAAGATTCCCACCGCCACCGGTGAAGGCATCGAAATCAAGGTGATCGCCGGGGATTCGCTGGGCGTAAAAGGTGCGGTCGAAACCCACATCCCGATCCAATACCTGCACTTCAAGCTGGCCGACGGCGCAAGACACATCCAGGAAGTGCCCCGGACCCTGAACACTATGATCTACGTGATCTCGGGTGGCATCTTCCTGGACGGTGGCTTCATCCCCGAATACCACTTGGCAGTCTTGAAGAACGATGCCGATCTGGTGGAATTTTCAGCCTCCGGCGACACCCAGGTCCTCCTGCTCTCCGCCGAGCCGATCCATGAACCTGTGGCCCGCTACGGCCCCTTCGTGATGAACACCAAGGACGAACTGGCGAAAGCATTCGAAGATTACCGCGCTGGGCGCATGGGTTCGATCAACGTTCCCAAGTAAGCTTCTAATGCCGGTGGACGGGAGTCGCGGTAGCAGGGGGAGTTCCGCCATTCAGGAACTCCTCCTCCTGCCGCTCTTCCTCCCGATCCGCCTCGGTCTTCGGATTCATCGCCCGCATGGCCAGTTCCTCGTCCGGAGTCATTTCCGGCAAGTGCCGAATAAGGCAGACCAAGGCCCAGGAAGAGTGGTCATGGTCCCCAGGCTCCCCGAAAGCCGGCATGCCGGTAAGCCGGACCCCATACTTGATGGTGGAGTACAACTCCCCGTCCGACTGCGTCCGGGTTTGGTCCGTACGCATATCCGGAGGTTTCGGATACATCCCTCGTCCAAACATGGTCTGGCCGCTCCCATTGTTCCCGTGGCAGACCGCGCAATGGTCCGCCCAGTGCTCTCGGGCGGCCGCTAGGGCCACGGCGTCGCAAGCAACCGGGTTCCGCATCTGCCGATACTTGGCAGGCACTGTCCAAGTCCTCACAGCCCTGGCAACTCCGGTTTCCACCCATCCCGGCTCCGCGCGCGCATCGAAGGGGCCCATATACCGAAGTCCCACTGCAGCAGCCGCCACGCAGAAAACCACCCCAACCGCAAACCACCTCACAGCACCGGCTCCCAAACAAGGGCAAAGAAGCGCCGCACCTCGGAAAACCCGCAGCGCTCGTAAAGCCGCAACCCATCCAGATTCGACGCCGTCACCGACAGGCTGATCCGCTCCGCCCCCGCCGCCCTCAGCGATCCCACCGCACGCCGGAGCAACTCATACCCCAGGCCCGAACCCTTCAGGTGCGGTGCCACACACAACTGCGTTATGTGGGCAACGTGCTGATCCACAAAGCTCGCCAGGACCAGGCCCGAAAGCCAACCGTTTGACTTCTCGAACGCAACCATCGACCCTACCTGGGAGAAGGTGCCGCACCCTGGGTAAGTCACGATGTTGTGCAAAAACTTTTTCGCGCCCGCAAACGAAAGGTACTGGTCGTTGATTCTGGCATCCACATGGTGCCGGTACGCGCGCTCGATCAGCCCCGAAATTGGATCTTCGTAGTGCGGGCCCCAATATTCGATGTGAAAACTGGCGGGGTCGAACTTCCCGCTGGCCGGAAGCGGCCTCTCGGTATCCAACACCATCAGGATCCGCTCATAGAGCTGCACAAAGCGGGACCGCTGGATCGTGTCCGCCACCACCGGCTCGGTGACCATCAACTGGCTCTCCACCCGCCGTGCACCCTGCGCAATCAGCCTGTCCAGCAATTGCTTGAAAAGCCGGACAGTCTGCCGGGTACCGCCGTCATCGCCATGCGCCCTTGGCCCGACATAGGCATCGCCGATCAGCCCCTTGCGGTCCTCCAGCACCGTGTAGCCGTAGCCCACCACATTCGGCTGGGCACGGCCCAGCAGAAAGGCAGGGTCGGAGAGCGCGTGCTGCACTACCGCAAGACCATCCAAGGTGTGCTTGTTGGCGAAATCCCGTACTGAATTGGCCGAATCGGAGAAATCCCACAGGAGCTTCTCTTTCCACTCAGCACCCTCCTCGGCCAGCACCGCATCAAGATCGCGGGCGTTGAACCGCCGGAGTTCCACAAGCTCGGGTGCTCCGTCGACTGGTCTGGGCCTCGTTGCCATATGCGGAGCTGCCATGGAAACCGGCCTAACTGTCTCCCGCAGTGTCTTCCGTCGGCCAAATCTTGCGTTGCGGCGACGCCTCATCCACACCCGGAACCGTTCTGCCCGGCAGGATGAAATGCTCGTCGCAACGCGGTTCGTAGGTTTCGTCCCCACCCACCAGGATTTGCGGACTGTTGTAATGCGCCGGTTCCCCGTTGATGATTCGCTGCGGATACGGGGCACGGTCGCCGCACTTGGTGCAGTAGGACGTCATCCACATGCAACGGTCCTCGGCCAGCAAGGCCAAATCCGGTGTGGAACCGAACGGCTCCCCCCGGAAATCGAACGCCAAGCCGGAAGCCAACACGTCATAGCCCTGGTCGAGTAGATGCCGCACCAATTGGAACAGGCCGGAATTGCGCGGAAAGAACTGGACCTCATCGAACGCCACAACCTCAAACCGGCACCCGGCGGCGGACTCCTTCGCCCGCAGGATGGCCCACAGGTCGCGCGGATCGGTGGCCGAAATCTCCTCCGCCGCATCCTCGTCGCCCTTCCGGCTCTTGATGCAGCCGCGCCCGGAGCGCGAATCGGTCATCGGCTTGAAAACGGCAATTTTCTTGTGCCCGTAACGGCGCAGCGTGTCGATCTCCGTCAAAAGATGCCGGGTCTTGCCCGACGCCATGTTGCCGATGAACAACCGCAGGAAACGTCCTCTAGCCAAACTCAACACTCCATTCCTTTGGACGAGTGTAACGCGTGCGTTAATAACATTCAGTACATGACACCAACGGCATCAATTTTACAAGCGGGACGGACACTCGGCGTGGTTGGGGCCGGCGTGATGGGAACCGCCGTGATGAAGGGTCTGCTCGACTCGAAACTCGTGCTCCCCGACCAAGTCTGGGCCACCGCGCGGACCCAAGCCACCTGCGACAAGGTGAGCGCCAAGTATGGCGTTCGCTCGGCGCTGGAATTCGACCCGCTTGTCCCCGATTCCGGCATCGTCCTGATCGGCGTGAAGCCTTGGCAACTCGAAGGCGTCGCCGCCAGACTGCTCGCCGCCGGCGTCCAGCCGGACACCCTGCTCGTCTCCCTGGTGGGTGGCGTGACCGCTGCGCGCCTCGACGGAATGCTTCGCGGAATCTGGGTCCGCACAGTGCCGAATACGCCTTGCGTGGTCGGGCACGGGATGACCGCCGTCTGCGCCGGAAGCTTGGCGACCACCGAACACCTGGAGCTATCCCGCCGTATCTTCGAGGCCGTGGGACTCTGCGAGATTGTCGAAGAGACTTACATCAACGCCATTACCGCCTTGAGTGGCTCCGGCCCGGCTTACATGTATCTTGTAATCGAGGCACTGGTGGATGGGGCCGTGAAGGTAGGCTTGCGCCGCGACATGGCGTTGCGACTCGCGACCCAGACTATGTTGGGTGCCGCAAGAATGGTGCAGGAAACCGGTCGCCACCCGGCGTCCTTGAAAGATGACGTAACTACACCCGGCGGCTGTACTATTGAGGGACTCCTAACCATGGAAGACCACGGGATCCGGTCGGCCTTGGCGAGGGGGGTACAGGAAGCTACCAGGATCGTTGGACTTATGGGGCAGCCCAAATAAACATCCGGGGGACGCTCGGTCCCCCGGACGAATGAATTACCGGGCCGGACGGCGGCGAACCACAAGAACTGCCGGGGCCAGGAACAACAGGACCGAGCTCGGCTCGGGTGCTGTCGCTTCACCGGCGGTCAGGTTCAGAATCAGATTGTTCGTTCCATAGCTCGTGTATCCGCTCGCACCCGCTGCGGACGCGTAAATGCTCCCGTTGTAGGTGATCGCGGCATCCAAAGTGCCCGGTGCCGACTGCGTGCCGTCCCAAATCGCATTGTTACCGGAACCGGCGATCAATACGGCATAGCTATCGCCGGCCGTCAGCGAAAAGGTGCCGCCGTTGAACAGGTCGTACGGCGATGGCAGGCCAGCTTGGAACGCAACCACGTCGGACTTGACCAGCGTTGCCGATGTTGTGTCGTATAGATACGTCGCGAACGACATTTGGCTGTGGAAGTTACCTTCCAGCTGTGCCGTGGCGCTAACGTTCGAAAAGCTTGCCGACGTCGTAAACGTTACGCCATATACGCTGTGCGCATTGTTGCCGGTGTAAGGACCGCTGCCGGGTCCAAACCCGATGATATCCAGCAGCGTTCCTGCCGAAAGGGAAGCCGGTGCCAGCGAGATCGCGGCAAGACCGGCGAGACAAAGTAGTCTCCGAAAGGTCATGTTGGTAGTACTCTCCTAGGTGGGATTATACATACCAGGCAAGCGGAAATACAGAGTTTTTGGGCCCTGAAAAATATATTTTTCCAGTGATCAAATCGGCTTTCCGATTGCGCCTGTATATCAAATGGCCCTACTGGCGGGCCACCGACGGGGCCACTTCAACCAAGTCGGCAATCAGCCTCCGGTCCGCTTCGGAGTGCTTCTCCCGGAACCCGGGCGACGCCAAATACTGCTCGCGAGCCGCCGGATCCATCGCCGCCAGTTTCCGCACCTCGCGGTTCAGCCCCGCCTTGCGCTCCTGCGGAAACTGGGAAAACTCTTGGATCGACCGGCGGACTTCCACCCTCCGCTCCTGCGGCAG
>CAITMP010000404.1 GCA_903893525.1 uncultured Acidobacteriia bacterium
CCTTGGAGTTGACTGTGGTCTTTTTGGCCCACGTTGCGTTCTTCAAGAACCCCGTCGAGATAGTCGCAGTCGGGGTGGTAGGTCGTCCCCAGATACTCCTGCTGGCTAACGAGCGTGGCGGTACCCATAATCGAAGTCTATCCGATCGCGCGGTTCAGCATATCCAGAGCCATCTGCGCCGCAAATGCCCGGACCCGTGGACGGTCGCTCGATGGCCACACCCGGTGGTGGGTTTCGGTGCCCTTCGGGCCCGCAATCCCGATGTAGACGGCTCCGACCGGCGCACCGATTCCGTTGGCACCGGGCTCGTCCGCCGTCGGCCCCGCATTGCCCGTAATGGAAACCGCCCATGTCGAGCCAGTTTTCTCCCGGGCTCCGATTGCCATTGCTTCCGCAGTCTCCGCGCTCACCGGTCCGAACTGCTCCAAGGTCTCAGCCGGCACCCCCAGCAATTCCCGCTTCAGCCGGACCGTATAGGTAACAAAGCCGCCGACGAAATACGAGGAACTTCCCGCAACGGTCGTGATGCGCTCGGCCAAGCCGCCCCCGGTGGCGCTTTCCGCAACCGACAGTGTCTCGCCCCGCGCCCGCAACTTGCGCCCAACCACTTCCTCCAGCGTCGAGGAATCCCGTGAGTAGATCTTGTCGCCGAGCGCAGCCTCAATCCGGCCGCCGACATCGGCCAGCAGCGCCAACGCCTCCGATTCGGTTTCGCAGCGGGCCCGCAAATGCACCTGGAGGTCCCCATTGTGTGCCAAAACTGTCGTCGCCGGGTTCTCGTAGACCTTGTAAATCGGCGAAATGGTCTGGTCGAGGTCGGACTCGGACATGCCTGAAATCCGGTACACCTGGGTGCGGATCACCATCGGCGGCACCATCGCCCTCAGCCGCGGCAGGCACTCCCGGGTGAACATCGACTTCAGCTCGTACGGCGGTCCAGGTAACAGCACCACCACCCCGTCCCCGGCCGAAATCCATTGCCCCGGGGCCGTTCCACGGTCGTTCGAGAGTACCTCTGCACCATCGATCACCATCGCCTGGCGCTTGTTGATCTCCGGCATCACCCGCTTCATGCGCCGGAATCGATCCTCAATGGCGTCTGAAATGTCGGCGTGGAAAATCTGCTGCCGCCACAAGGCCGACGCCACGGCATCGCGGGTCACGTCGTCCTCGGTCGGCCCGAGCCCGCCGGAGATCAGCACGAAACGCGAGTGCTCCAGCGCCCGCCGAATCGTCGCCGTCAGGCGGCCCCGGTCGTCGCCAACCACATGCTTTTCCACAACCTCGATCCCGAGGTTGTTCAATTCGCCCGTCAGAAACAACGAATTGGTATCGACGCGCTCGGGCGTCAACATCTCGGACCCGACCGCAATGATTTCGGCGTTCATTCCCAACTCCTCAACGCACTAGAAAGGTTTGTACCCGCGAATCCGCACGTCCACCCGGTACACTGCATTGGTGGTCGTCACCAGCATCGACCGCGATGGTGAAAACGTCAAGCCCACAATGCCCGGACCGGACAGGAAATGGGTCACCGTCTTGTCGGGCTGGATCTTCACCACGCCTTTGCGCCCCATGTGGGACGCGGCGCAATACAGGTTTCCGTGGCTGTCGAACGCGATGCCCTGCGGCCTTCCCAGTCCCCGGTAGTAGGTTTCCACGTCGCCGTTGCCCGAAATCCGGTAAATGCAGTCGAAACTGGAGGTCGTCGGCCCGGAAACATAGAGGTGCTGGTCCGGCCCCCACGCCAAATGGTAGGCGGATACGGATGGCTCCAACGTCGCGTACACGAAAATCTGCTTGTTCGGGGCGATCTTGAAGATGGTGCCCGAACGGTCCCCCACGTAGAGGTTGCCGTCCTCGTCGAAACAGATGCCCGTGGCCACGCCCATACCCTCGGCAAATACCGACATGTTGCCGTTCATCGTGCACTGGTAGACCTGGCCGTCGAAGCGGCTGGAAACGTACACCAGTCCGTCCGGGCCCACGGCGATGCCGGTGGCGTTCATCATGTCGCTGATGAAGGGGCGGACATTGAAGTTCAGGTCGATGCGGTGGACAGCGACCGGCACCTTCTGCCCGCGGGAACCGGAGAAAGTCGTGTAGATGTTGCCCAGCGAATCCACGGCCGGGCTGGTGACGGGGTGCAGGTTTTCGGCTATCGGAATGCCGATGTCGCAAATCCAAACGGCGGAGGTGTCGCCACCCCGGCCCACCACGAGGTCGCCGGCGGAAGCATTTTCAGGAACTTTGACGATTACAAGGGAGTCGGATCCGATGACGATGGGGGCAAATACGGCACCGATTGTGACCTGGGGCTGCAATGCCGCCATGCCGTCGGCCAAGCCCTCGCCCCGGATCAGGATTTCGCCGCCGGGAATCGCGGCCTCCGGGTGGACTTGGTGGATCTGTGGTTTTCTGGGAAACATTATGGATTTTCGAGGGGACTGCCGTCTAATGGGCTGTCGTCTAATAGAGATACCATCCGGCGGCGAACAACACAAGCGACGCATAGACGCCAGCGGCGGCGTCATCCAGCACGATGCCGGTTCCTCCGGGAATGCGTTCGAAGTTCCGCACCGGTGGCGGCTTCAAAATATCAAAAAAGCGGAATAGGGCGAACGCGATCAACATCGACCGCCAATTGATGCGGGGCGCGCCGGCCAGGGTGATCCATTGGCCGACGACTTCGTCCACCACCACGATCTGCGGGTCCTTGCGGCCCGATTCGCGCGCGACGATTCCAGCGGACCAGATTGCCGGGGCCAGTGCCACAATTCCCATCAGCAGGAAGCCCCAGCGGTCCACACCAGTTTGCGCCAATGGCCACGCCACCAGAATTGCGGCGAGCGACCCGGCTGTTCCGGGTGCCTTGGGTGAAAAACCGGAGCCGAAGAATGTGCCAATGGTCCAGGCGAGCTTATTCCGCGCCGGAGGCATTACGCCTCGTCCGCGTGGTCGAGCGGTTCCGTCGAGAGGATGTAGTTGCCCGAGGCCCAATTGCCGAGGTCCAGCAGACGGCAGCGCTCGGAGCAGAACGGGGATTCGGGGTCGCTCAATTTGACGGCCTTATGGCAAATGGGGCACTTCATGGTGTTTGTTACCTAAGTGGAATGGCGGCGGATGGCGCACCGGCAATGTTGATCAGTGCGGATGGCAACCCGGTCGGGATAAATCCGCCGGATTCGGAGCCGTCGGCTTCCAGCAGCGTGCCGACGATGTCGTAGTCGTGGGTTTCGGTCACTCGCAGCTTGCGCATTTGGCCGGGGCGCGGCTCGGCACCTTCGAAATCGTTGATCAGCACGTAGCCGTCGATTTCCGGCGCTTGGGTGGACATGCGCGCCTGCCAGAGCAGGTCCGTGTCCGGCGACAAGCCTTCCACCAGGACGTCCACTTCCTTGCCAACCAGCAACTTGTTGCTTTTCTTCGAGATCTTGCGCTGGATCGACATCAACTTGCGCTTGCGGTTGGAGATGGTGCGTCCATCCACCTTGCCGTCGAGTTCGAAGCTCTTGCTGGTGTCCTCGTCTGAATACGAGAACACGCCCAGACGGTCCAGCTTGGCGGCTTCCACGAACTGGCAGAGTGTTTCGAAATCGGCGTCGGTCTCGCCGGGGAAACCGGCGATGAAGCTCGACCGGATTGCCACGCCTGGAATCGTTTTGCGGATCTTCTCAATCAGCTTGAGGAAGATGTCTCCGCTCGCCCCCCGCTTCATTCGCTTCAGCACCGACGCGCTGGCATGCTGCAACGGCATGTCGATGTATTTGACCAGCGAATCGTGCTCCGCGATGGTGTCGAGCAGCTTTTGCGTGACGCGGTTGGGGTAGGCGTAGAGGAACCGCACCCATTTGGGCTGCGGCGTCTCGATTTGGGCGAGGCGGGCGAGAAGTTGGGCCAGCCCGTCCTTCATTTCGAAGTCCTCGCCGTAGCAGGTGGTGTCCTGCCCGATCAAGTTGATTTCCCGCACTCCCTGGCTGAAGAGGCGGGTGGCTTCCGACACGACGGACTCGAAACGGCGGCTCCGGAACTTGCCCCGGTACTGCGGGATGACGCAGAAGGTGCAGGGGTGGTCGCAGCCCTCGGCGATCTTCATGTAGGCGAAGTGCTTGGGGGTGGAAAGCACGCGCGGCGTGGAATCGTGGTAGAGGTACAGGCTGCCGGGATCCACGGGCGCGGGGTTTTCGATGCCCTCGCAGACGGCCACGATGCTGTCGATTTCGTTGGTTCCGATGACGGCATCGACCTCGGGCATGTCCTTCAGGATGTCGCCCCGGTAGCGTTCGACGAGGCACCCGGCGACCACCAGGCGCTGCGCCCGGCCCACCTTCTTGTACTCGGCCATTTCCAGGATGGTGTCGACGGACTCCTTCTTGGCGGGGTCGATGAAGCTGCAGGTGTTGACGACCAGGACTTCGGCTTGGTCGGGATGGGTGGTGAGCTCGTGCCCGCGGGCGGTGAGCTGGCCCATCATGACTTCCGAATCGACCAGATTCTTGGGGCAACCGAGGCTGACAAAACCAATTTTCACTTAGAGAATTTCGATCCTGTAGTCTTCGATGACCGGATTGGACAGGACGTCGCGGGAGATTGCGTCCAAGTCCTCGGTTTCGTTGTAGGTGACCTCGAAGAACTTGCCCTGGCGGACCTCTTCGATGCCCTTGTGTCCGAGGCCGTTCAACGCGGCGCGGATGGTCTGGCCCTGGGGATCGAGGACCGATGGTTTGAAGGTGACGTAAACCCGTGCTTTCACTTTTAACAGTTTATCGTGTTGGGCGTGGCGGAGAGGATCTACAGCTGCAGTTCGAATTACAATCATGGGATGTACAGGCCCCCGGTTGCCCCGCTCCGAGTTTTGCCGCGCGCATTGCGAACCACCTTGACGCTTGCCTGTCTGGTTGCGCTCCAGGCCGCCGCGCAGGATTCAAAGCCTGCCGGTAGCGGATACTTGTCCCCAATCATTGCGGAGTTGGAAAAAACTTGGCCGGCGAACCGGGTTGTGAACGTGGTGGTTCATGGGCACTCGGTCCCGGCGGGCTATTTCAAGACGCCGGAAGTGCGGTCGCTGGAGGCCTATCCCCATTTGCTGCGCGTGGAACTTGCGCGGCGCTACCCCCGGGCTGTGGTCAACGTGATCGTAACGGCCAAAGGGGGAGAGGATTCCGTGAAGGGTGCGGCGCGCTTCGAGACCGATGTCCTCGACCATCGTCCGGATGTGGTTCTGATCGACTATTCGCTCAACGACCGCAGGATTGGACTGGACGCGGCGCGCGGGGCTTGGACCGAAATGGTCCGCAAGGCGCTGGCACACGGGGTCAAAGTGATTCTGCTGACGCCGACGCCGGACATGTCGGCGCGTTTCGGGGATCCGGCCGATCCCTTGGAATTGCATGCGGAGCAGGTCCGGAGAGTGGCCGCTGAGTTCCAGGTCGGCCTTGTGGACAGCACTGCCGCGTTTCATAGGGCAACCGACGCGGCAGGGCTTAAGGAATGGATGGCCCAGGTCAACCATCCAAACGCAGCCGGGCACAAGCTGGTAGCGGAGGAGATCTTCAAGTACTTCTGAGGTCTTCCTCGAAGAATAGCGGTATCTTGGAATCGTGCGGTTTGAATGCCAGGCCGGGTGCTCCAACTGCTGCGACCAGCAGGGGTTCATCTATTTGACCGAGGCCGATGCGGAGCGGATTGCCGAATTTGTCGGGGTAGGCAAGGCTGAGTTCGAGGAACGGTTTGCGTTCCGTACACGAAATCTGCTCCGCCTGCGGGTTCCGCGCCATGCCCAATGTGTATTTTTGGAGGGCGGGCGGTGCAGTGTCCATGCGGTGAAGCCGGTCCAGTGCCGGACCTTCCCGTTTTGGCCGGAGTTGCTGGCGAGCCGTCGGCGTTGGCATGAGACCGGGGCGTTGTGTCCGGGCATCGGGAAGGGCGAGTTGGTCCAGATTGACCTGGCGGAGGCGCAGGCCGAGGAAATGCGGGCGGCGCATCCGTATTTGTATCCGTAGGGCGGTTGGGCTGGGTTATGAGCGCTTGGTCGTGGCGATTCTGGCGGCTAGCGTGAACGCGGTTTGGGTAGGACCCACGTTCGCGGTCCCACGGCCCGCGATGTCGAACGCTGTCCCGTGGGCCGGGGTTGCGATGGTGACCGGCAGTCCCGCGTGCAGGGTGACGCCGCGCTCGAAGCCCAGCAGTTTGGTCGCGATTTGGCCCTGGTCGTGGTACATGGTCACGACGCCATCGAAATCGCCGCGCCGGGCGGCGATAAACAGTGTATCGGCGGGGTAGGGGCCTGAAACTTCGATTCCCGTGGCCCGCGCGTCCGCGACGGCGGGCGAGATGACATCGATTTCCTCGCGTCCCATCAATCCTCCCTCGCCAGCGTGCGGGTTCAGTCCGGCAACCGCGATTTTGGGTGCGGTGCCTCCACGCTGTGCGCGCATTTCCCTGTCCAGCAGCCCGATGGCGGCGACTACGCCATCTCGGGTGATCAGGTCCGCCACGGCGCGGAGCGGGACGTGGGAGGTAACGCGGGTGGTCCAGAGGCGGTCCGCCACGTTGATTTCCGAACACATGCCGGTATAGGCCAGGTGATGGGCGAAGTAGTGCATTTCGTCCTCTTCGGTCATTCCGGCGAGTTTCATGGCCTGTTTGTTGAGCGGGGTGAAGACAATGGCGTCGATTTCCCCCGCTTGGAAGGCCTCGACTGCGCGGCGCAGGGTGGCAAGAACGAATGCACCGGCGTCGGGGCTCACTTGCGACATCGGGAGGACGGCGGCGAGGGGGACCTCGATGTGCTTCAGTCCGCCGAAGATGGAATCCGGCAGTTTTGCCACGCCAGCACCAGCCGAAAAGTCCTGTCGGTCGCCGATCAGGGTAATTTCCGCGAGTTCACGCGCTTCGGGCAGCGCCAGGAGTTTGGCTGCGACTTCGGGTCCGATTCCGGTGGGGTCGCCGGCCAACAATGCGATTCGTGGTTTTAGAGACATGGTCTTACAGACAAGGGAGTCCTTCCAGATTTCCGTCGGCGTCGTACGGCATTTCAAACGCAGGGCCCGCGACTTCCAAGCCAGGGTGGGCGGCGATTTCGTCCGCCATGTTGTCGCTGAATGCCATCGAGGCTAGTTCCAGCGTGTTCCTGATCCAGCCGACGCGGACCTGGGTCATATCGAATTTGCCGACGGTTTGGGACACCAGTTCGAAGCATTCGCGGTCTGTGGGGCAGTGCAGGGGAGTGCGCACGAGGGCCAGGGAGCCGGAGACGACGGCGTTCAGGCGGCCGGGGGTGACATCAATCTTGGCTACAAGACGGTCATGCACAACGTCGGCGACACCGATGCCGACAGCGTTGCCGTAGCTGAGCGGCGTGAGGTCGCGGACCATGATGCGCTCGATCTTGACGTGGTCGGGCCAAAGGTTGTACTGGCCTTGGACGCCGCGGTTGATGATCTTGAGGTCCATGCCCGTGCCGCTGATGTTCTTGCCCATCTCGTCGACGATGAGGACGTCGACGGGGAGGGGAATGCGTGCCATCCAAGTCTTGACGAGGGCCAGAAGCTCCTCCTCGCCCGCGATCAATGACTCGGCTGGTAGTACCGAGACTTTGGCGGTGTCGTGCCACGCATCCTCAAGAATGCCGAGCGCGCCGAGAACCTTGCCTGTCGCCAGGAGGTGGGCTGCTACGGAGCGGACACATTTTTCCATGCCGTGGGTGCGCGCGTGGGCGTGGACGGAGCGGGCGCCTGTGACCTTGCCGAGCCCGATGGCGAGCATCTTGGAGACACCGCTTTCGGTGCGCCCGTTGAAACTGGTGTGCCATTTGATGCGGCTGACGACGAAGATGGCGTCGGCATTCCATGCGTCGCGGGCGGCGTGGACTTCGATCCCGAGGTCGGAACGTCCGCAGGAAACGACGTCGAAGCTGCTGACGATGGGGCATCCCATGGTTTCGGCATCGATGCCGTAGTGGGCGAGGACGCTAGCCTGGCCCTCGGCGGTACCGGCACCGTGGCTGCCCATGGCGGGGACGATGAAGGGGTGGATGCCGTGGGCGGTCCAGTAGTCAACGACGGCCCGGACGATGGTGGCGATGTTGGAGATGCCGCGGCTACCCACCCCGATGGCGACGCGCGCGCCTGGTTTGAGGCGTTCGGCCAAGCCGGAGGACTCCATTTCGGCGGTGACAGCGGCGCGGATATCCGGCAGTTTGCGGTGGGGGAGGTGTTGGCGGACGGGGATCAGCACTCAGACATCATCATAATAGGGTGGTTCGAACTACTTCGATGTCGCGCTTCCGAGGGCGATGTTGCCCTTGGCGGTTCCGTTCACTGAACCTTTTGTGAACCATTCAAGCGATGCTTGGAACAGCGCGAGGTGGTTGCGCTCCCAGAGGGCGTTGTGGGAGGAACAGGCGAGTTCGGCGTAGACTTTCGATTCGGAGCCGAGATCCTCGACCAAGTCGCGGACGCGGGCGGGAAGTGCCTGTTTGTCGAACGCACCGACTACCGCCAGCACTGGCGTCTTGACCTTCTTTACAACCTCGCCGTTCCATCCGAAACTGGTGGTCTGGGGGGCGCGGCGGGTGCCTGGGCCCCAAGTTGCGCCAACGGGATCGGAATCGAGCATTTCTTTCCACACAGCTTCGGCTGCGGCTGGGTCGTATTGATTCGGGCATCCGATTTGGCGGTCCCAGTTGGCGAGGAATTCGGAGTGGGTCTGGGTATTGAAGACCACGCCGTTGGCCGGGACGACCTGGGGCGGTCCTGTTGGGCCTGCACGGTTGTAGGCCGGTGCCAGAAGCACCAAGCTGCGCACTTTGGCGGGATTTTGGGCCGTGTAGCCGCCCGAACGGGGCCCACCGAGGGACCAGCCCACTAGGTTGACCTGCGGGACGTGGCGGAGGGCCAGGATGTGGTCGACGACGGCTCCTATGTCGGCCCAGTCAGAGGCCACGGTGGTCATGTTCTGGCCGTAGGTGGCGGGGCAGGGAGCGGGGATGAGGCCGGGGACGAAGAGAAGTTGCTGCTCCTTCGCCAGATTGCAGGGATCGTTCATGGCAGCCGGACGGGTGGAGCGCCCGTAGCCGGTCATGTCCATGGAGAAGACATCGAAGCCCGCTTTGGCGAGGAAGGCCATCCAGCTGTAGTCTTGGAAGCTAGCGTCGAAGGCGACTTCGGCTGGGGTGCCCGCGCCGTGGATGAACAGGACGACCTTGTCTGGCGCGACCGGCCCGCGAAGAGCCGCACCGGCGACGACGACTTCCCGGACGTAGATCTGGGTGGTCTGGCCGACGATGGCCGGAACGGCGGATTTGACGGCCACATGGTGGTCGATGCGCAGCAATCGCTGCCCGTCGTCGGCAAACAGGACCGTTGAAAGAACTAGAAACGCCAACAGCCGCATAGGGCCTCCTACTTCTTGTGCTTGATTTTGGCTTGGACTTCGCGGACCAGACTTTTGAATTCCTCGCGGTCCTGGCTGTTGTCCGAAGCCATGGTCGAGGCTATCACAAGATAGCGGTCTTCGCTCAGTTTGACGGTGTCGGATTCGACGATGGACCTTTGGAAGGCTTCGAAGGCGTCATTTACCGTGTCGTAGCCGCAGATCCAGACCGTTGCAGGGTGCTTGGCGTCATAGTGGGCCTTCCAGCACTGCCTTGGCATCTGGTTGGGGGCTCCGGCGACGGGCAAGCCGAGCGGCGAGGCATCGGTTTCATAGGCCTTGAGCTTCCAATCCGGCTTGATGTTGCGTGGCAAGTCCGGCTTGGGCGGAAGGGGCTTGGAACACCCGGTCGCCAGAAATGCCGCCAGTATCAAGATTGAGAGTTTTCCCATTTGAAGGTCTCTTCCTATTTTGCAGCCGACTTGAGTTTTTGCTGGATGGCGCGCACGAGGCTCTGGAAGCCGTCGCGGGCGGCGGGGTCGTTCAGTGCGGGGCAGGAGACGATTACGAGGTATCGGTCCTCCTCGAATTTGACGGTGTTGGCTCCGGTCGCGGTGCGTTGGACGGCGTCGAAGGCTCCACCGCCGGTTGGGTAGCCGCAAACCCAGACCGTTGCCGGGGGGGTGCCGTTGTACGCGGCCTTCCAACACGTGGGCGGCTGGGTGGAGGCTGGCAAACCGGGGGGCGGCGGGGCCGCGTCGTAGGCTCCCAGGCTCCAGCTTGGCGCGGCGATTTTCGGCAATTCCGGCTTGGGGGGCGGGGCGTCCTTGCCGCATCCCGTCAACCATGCCGCCGTCAGTAGTAAAATTGTAATTCTTCCCACCCGAAGCGCTCCCTGGATCGCACTCTACAACTTGTTGAACATAATGAGGATACCTTGCCGCTCTCAATTCTGAACGATTCCGCCCACGCGGAGACTGTCGCACACTTCGCGCGCTTTGAATCCGAAAACGTATTGGAGCGCGTACGGGCGCTCGATTTGAAGGCACGGACGGAGGGTTTGGCGTCGATTTCACCAGCCTCGGACCCGCTGGTGGGGATCGGGATGGAGGTGAACGCGGATGGCGTGGTCACCAAGAATTCCTACGGCGTTCTGGATTTGGCGTGGCAGGCGAAGGAGCATCCCGAGTGGGCGGACATGGTCCATGCCGAGGTTGCCGAAATCCGCGACCGGATCGAGCAGGTGCACGGGGTGCGGATCCGGTTCATCATTTGGGCCGGAATGGGCGGGTCCATCGAGGACAAGACGGCGTACAATGCACTGGGTCTGCTGAAGGGCGGTCCGCAGTTCTATTCGCTGGATTCCACCGATCCGGCGAAGCTGATGGCGATTGTGGACGACATGCAGAAGCGCGCCGGGGAGACCCTGGCGAAGCTGCTGCCGGCGACCCTGGTGGTCGGGATGGCGATGGGAATGACGTCGTACGAGCCGGTGGTGAATCTGGAGAAGCTGGCCGGGCTGTACGACAAGTTCAAGATCGATTCGACGCCGAACTTTATCTATATGACGCTGCCGGGGTCTGTGCTGGACCGGTTTGCGGGTCCCAGGGGCTACAAGCGGATTCCGCTGCAGCTGGACAACGACAACACCACGGCGGGCCGGCATAGCGCTCCTTTGACACGCGGCAGCCTGTATCCGCTGGCGTTTTCGGCGCGGGATCCGAAGTTCGGGCCGGAAGTGAAAAAGGACCGGCATCCAAGGCATGCTCCGGACCTGAAGACTTGGATTTCGGAATCGTTCCTGACCGGCGAGGAGGTTTCGGAGGCGTTCAAGCTGGCCTCGTTCCTGCATGCGCAGGGGCTGCTTGGCCGCGACAAGGTGACGCTGTATCTGCCCAAGAGCTGGGACGCGGCGGCGCTGTGGACCAAGCAGGCGGTGGAGGAGAGCCTGGGGAAGAGCGAAAAGCTCGGGATCAAGATCGTGATCGGGGAGCGCTTCAACGGTCGAACCTACCGGCGGCCGGACGACAAGCGCCAGGACCGGGTGTTCCTAGCGGTGCAGATCAAGAGCGAGGAGCATCCACAGGGCAAGGGAATTACGGCGCTGCGCGGGGCGGGTTATCCGATGGCGGTGGTTACCTTCCCGGCTCGGGCAATGCTGTCGCGGTACATGCAGTTCATCCACCATGTGACGTTCGCGCTGGGGTATTTGCGCGGGATGACGTTCGTGACGCAGCC